>JAFTRD010000051.1 GCA_017462425.1 Clostridia bacterium
TATAACAAATCGTGCCCAAAATTACTCTGGTTGCGCCGGCGTTTAAACGGGATTGCACGTCCTCAAAGGTGCGTAAGCCGCCGCCTGATTGTACGGGTACGCCCAGGCTTGCTATTTTTTCGATTGTTTTATTGATATGGCTGTTGCCGTCGAATGCGCCCGATAAATCGACGATATGCAGATATTCAGCGCCGCTGTCTATCCAGGTCTTTGCCCTGTCCAAAGGGTCGCCGTAGTCGGTTACCATGTCTTTTTTACCGTACAAAAGGCGCACCGCGCGCCCGTCCAATATATCGATAGCAGGGAATAAAATCATAGCTTCTTCCTCTTACAGTTTTAAAAAGTTTTTCATCAGTTCCAAGCCCACTTCACCGCTTTTTTCGGGGTGAAACTGCGTACCGTATACGAGTTTTCCGTTCCAAATTGCCGCTGCATAGTTCTCGTAATAGTTGCAGGTAGCAATGGAAAATTCGTCCGTCGTTTGCGCATGATAGCTATGCACGAAGTAAAACTTGCTTTTTTCAGGGATATTTTTAAACAGCGGCGAACGCAGGGAAAACACCTCGTTCCAACCGATCTGCGGCACTTTGCCTTGCGTGAATTTTACCACCTCGCCCTTGCAAAAACCAAGCCCTGCATTTTCGCCGTCCTCGTAGGACTTTTCCAGCAAAAACTGCATTCCAAGACAAATACCCAAAACGGGCGTATCTTCACAACGCTTGCGCACGTAGGCGGAAAGCCCACTTTTGTTCAGTTCCTCCATGCCCTTGCCGAAAGACCCAACGCCCGGTAAAATTAATCGGTTACATTGATTTAACAAAATTTCTTCACCGCTGATGATTGCCTTTTCCCCAACGTATTCAATTGCTTTTTGCACGGAGCGTAAGTTGCCCATGCCGTAATCGAGAATACCTATCATGTAAAATCCTTATTGCTTACAAAACACCCTTGCTGGAGGGAATTTTATCGGATACGATTTTGGTTGCCGAGCGCAATGCTTGCGCCAAAGCCTTAAAAATTGCCTCTGCCTCGTGGTGCTTATTCCCCGTAGCAAGCAGCTTTACGTATACGTTCAGTCCTGCGTTGTTGCAGAAAGCACGCAAAAACTCTTCTACCAGTTCTGCGTCAAAGTCGCCTATTTTACCAAAAGAAAGCTCGTCTTTACAGTCGAAGTTCAAAAAGGGTCTGCCGCTGATATCCAGCGCAACCAATGCGGCGCATTCGTCCATGGGAACTACCTTATCGGAAAAACGCTTGATTCCCTTTTTATCGCCCAACGCCTCTTTCAACGCCTGACCCAACGCAATGCCAACGTCCTCTGTGGAGTGGTGAAAATCGACGTCTGTATCACCCTTGCATTGTACAATCAAGCCGAAGCCCGAATGTACGGCGAACAGCTCTAACATATGGTTTAAAAAACCAACGCCGGTATCAATTTTAAATTCTCCGCCCTCCAAATTCAAAGAAAGGGAAATTTGCGTTTCACGGGTGTTGCGTTCGATGCTTGCAGTTCTCATCATCTTTTTACCTCGATTTATTTATTCAAACGTACTCTGACGGCGTTAGCGTGAGCGCCTAAGCCCTCGTTTTCCGCCAAGCGTACGATGTGCTCGCCGTCGGCTTGGATTGCTTGATTGCTGTATTTGATAACGGACATTTTTCTCATAAAAATATCCTGATTTAATACCTGGAAAAATTTAGCCGTGCCGCCCGTGGGTAAAATATGGTCGGGTCCGGCGAAATAGTCTCCCACCGGCTCGGGCGTGTAACCGCCTAAAAATACTGCGCCTGCACTTCGCACTTTCTTTAACAGCTCGTCACAGTTTTCGGTGTAAATTTCCATATGCTCGGGCGCAACCTCGTTGGAGAGCGCTATCGCCTCGTCTAAGCTGTCCAATACCACGATACCGCCGCTGTATTCCACGGAATATTCGGCAATTTCCCTGCGGGGAAGCAAAGAGATCTGTCTTTCCACCTCTGCCTTTACCTTTAACGCAAAGTCCATGCTGTCGGTGAGGACGATGGAACGGGCGAGCTTATCGTGCTCTGCCTGCGAAAGAGTATCCGCCGCCACGTATTCAGGGTTCGCCTTATCGTCGCAGACGATTAAAATTTCACTCGGGCCTGCCAGCATATCGATACCGACCTGACCGTACACCTCTTTCTTCGCCAGCGTTACGAAGATATTGCCCGGACCTGCAATGACGTTGACCTTGGGAACACTCTCCGTACCATATGCAAGCGCCGCAATTGCCTGCGCTCCGCCGATTTTGAATACCTTTTCTGCGCCGCACTCCACCGCCGCCACTAAGGTTGCAGGGTTGATTTTACCGTTTTTTGCCGGTGTGGTGACGTAAATATGCTCTACGCCTGCCGCTTTTGCGGGTAAAATACCCATACACACGGAGGAGAATAAGGGTGCTGTGCCGCCGGGTACGTAAATACCCGCTTTTTCCACCGCACGCACCACGTAGCCCGTGGTTCTGCCCAGCTCGTCCGTGCGAACGTCGTCCTGCATGAGATTGCGGCTGTGGTATGCGAGAATATTTTGAATGGAGATACGTAAGGATGCGAGCAGGTCTTTATCAATTGCCGCATACGCCTCGTCTATCTCTTCCTGGGATACAGCGATATTCTGAGCGGTGAGGACGGTATTGTCAAACTTTTTAGCGTAGGAGAATAACGCCTCGTCGCCGTTGGTTTTTACGTTTGATACGATTTCCTTGACGATGGCAACGAATTTTTCGTCCTCAAAGCCGCCACGGTTTAAAAGTTCGCCGCAGGTTTCTTTACTGTAAATTTTCATAAGCGTTTATTATACCCTTTCACGTATCTTTTCTATGAGCGGAAGAATAACGTCCGCCTTGGTCTTTAAACTTACTTTATTTGCCACCAGTCTTGCGGAGACGTCGTACACCTCTTCCAAAACCTCCAACCCGTTGGCACGTAAGGTCGAGCCAGTCTGCACGATGTCGAAGATGACGTCGGCAAGACCCGTAACGGGCGCAAGCTCGATAGAGCCGTGTAAAGAGATGATTTCTATGTCCTCCCCACGGGAGGCGTACAGTTTTTTTGCGGTGTGTACGTACTTGGTGGCAACCCGTAAATGAGAATTGGTAAGCTGTTTCTTCATTTCGGGATAACCCGCTACGCACAGCTTGCAACGTTCAAATTTTAAGTCAATCATCTCATAGAGGTCTTTATCCTCCTCCATGAGGGTATCTTTCCCCACGATGCCGATATCTGCGATGCCGTATTCCACGTACGTGGGAACGTCGGAGGGCTTGACCAGGAAGAAGGAATACTGCCCGTCGGCGCTTTCCAAAACCAGTTTACGGGTGTCGGAGAATACCACGTCGGCGTCTACGCCGCACTCTTTTAAAAGGGCTGCGCTTTCCTGCGCCAGTCTGCCCTTTGCCAAAGCTACGGTAATCATACTTCCTCTACCCCCTTTGCCGTTGCCTTTAATAGGGTAACGCCCGATTTTTTCATGGCTAAGGCTTGCTTTTCATCCCCTGCAAACAGGTTGACTCTTTTCCCCTGCGACGTGAGCTGCTGATATTTTTTATAAGCAACCGCCTCTGCGCCCGATTCGCTGAAAATAACGATATCCGCTTCAGGCACGGGCAACAATGCGCCCTGACGCTCCAATGCGATTAAGATACGCTTTAACCCTACCGCAAAGCCGACCGCCGGTACGTGTTTAGAGAAATCGTCTGCGAGATTATCGTATCTGCCGCCGCTTAAAATGGGCGAGCCGAGGGATTTGGTAAGCCCCGTGAATACGATACCCGAATAATAAGATAAGTCTTTCACCGTACCCAAATCGAAAGAAACGTATTTTTCCAGCCCGAAGTCCTTTAAAAGCGCATACACCTTTTTTAAATGCGCCAAAGCGGCTAGCGCCGTTTGGTTATTGGTATATTTTTCGGCACGGGAAAGTACTTCCACGCCGCCGAACAGGGTGGGCAGCGCCGCTAAAGCGGCTACCTCCTGCTTTTTAGCTCCGTTTTTCACGAGCAGAGCCTGCGCGCCTACCGCATCTTTTGCGTTGATTAAAAGACGCACTTCCTCTACCGTTTGTTCGGATAAATCGCAGTCCTCTAAAATCCCCTTGAAAAATCCCACGTGACCTACGTCCACGATAAAGTCCTTCAAGCCGATTTCCAAAAGACACTCAATGGCAAAGGCAATGGTCTGCGCATCGGAAAAAGCGCCCGAAACGCCTAAAAATTCCACGCCTGCCTGATAAATTTCACGAATGGAAAGTCCGCTCGTTTGCGGGTATTGCCATACGCTCGAAAAATAACAGAGCTTTACGCAAGTATTTTCTAAGCGGGTCGCCGCCATACGTGCCACCGCCAGCGTCATGTCGGGTCGGAGCACCAACAAACTGCCGTCGCTGTCCGTCAGCTTGAACATTTTTTTCTGCGGAATTTTGTTCTTGATTTCCGCATACGTATCGTAGAACTCCAAAGCAGCGCTCTGTACCTGCGTACAGCCCGCCAAGGCAAATTTTTCTTCCAGCTTCTTTTCGATTAAGTTGAGATTGTAACACTCGGCAGGCAATAAATCCTGTACACCCGAGGGTAAACGGTAATAACTTTTTATTTTCATACCGTTTATTATACTACAAAAAAACGTCATAAGTCAATTTTTTTTATTATATAAACAATA
>JAFTRD010000052.1 GCA_017462425.1 Clostridia bacterium
GCCCTCGTACTGTTTATAGACGGGACGCTCGTCCGAGAGGTTGAGCTGGGTTTTGAGCTCTTTTAAAAACGCCGAGCGGGCGGTGGGTTCACGCTTGCCGTACATATAGCGGCTCTTGGAACGGGTGAAATAAATTTTCTCCTTAGCGCGGGTGATGGCGACGTACATAAGCCGCCGTTCCTCTTCCATATCCTTTTCGCTGTCCATGGCCCTGGATACGGGCATGGTACCCTCCTCCAAGCCGCAGACGAATACGCATTTGAACTCTAAGCCCTTGACGGCGTGAATGGTGGCGAGCGTAACGTAATCGCTTTCGTCCATGTCGTCCACGTCCGAGGAAAGGGCTACCTGATTGAGATAATCTTCCAGCATAGCGTCGGGATTGAGTCTTACAAACTCCTCTACGGAGTTTAAAAACTCATCAACGTTGGCTCGTTTGGTGATGCTCTCGTCCGAATTGTCGGCGTACGCTTCACGCATATGGGTTGCTTCCACGAGGTATTTGACCAGCTCGTCGAGCGGCAACGCCTGACCCTGAATGACCAGGTCCTTTAAAAGCGAAGAAAAGGCGTGGAGCTTTGCCTTAGCGCCGGAGTTTAAGGGCAGCTCGTCCACGTCCAATAAAGCGTCGTAGACGGTGAGCTCGGTCTGCGCTGCGTAATTTTCGAGAACCTGTACGGTTTTATCCCCGATACCACGCTTGGGGAAGTTGATGATTCGGGTAATCGCCTCGCCATCGAAGGGGTTGTTAATGATGCGAAGATAGGCTAACAGATCTTTAATTTCCTTGCGTTCAAAGAACTTAAAGCCGCCGAATACCTTGAAATTAATGCCGTACTTTTGAAACTCCTGTTCGTAGGAGCGGGTAAGCGCATTGACACGCATCAATACGGCAAAGTCTGACATTTTTGCGCCTAAACGCACGAAGTTGGAGATGGTACGGGCGGTGAACATTGCCTCCTCGGTTTCATCCTCCGCTTCAAACGCTACCGCTTTGCTGCCCTCTTCGTTCTCCGTCCAGAGCGTCTTGTCCTTACGGCTCTTATTATGGTGAATGACGGTATTTGCAAGTTCCAATACCGTTTTGGTGGAACGGTAGTTTTGTTCTAATTTATACACCTTTGCGCCGGGGAAGGAGCGCTCGAAATGCAAAATATTGCCGATATCTGCGCCTCGCCAGCCGTAGATGGACTGGTCGTCGTCACCCACCGCAAACAGATTGTTATGTACGCTGGACAGCATACGGATAATGTCGAACTGAACGGTATTGGTGTCCTGAAACTCGTCCACTAAGATATAGCGGAATTTACCGGCGTAATACTCTCTCACGTCCTCGTGTTCACGCAAAAGCTTTGCCGTATACATCAACAAATCGTCAAAGTCCATGGCGTTGTTTTCACGAAGGTGCGCCTGATAACGGGAATACACTTTGTTGATTGCCTCGGCATCCCTCGTGTTTCCCTCCTTCATCTGATAAGCGACGTACGACTCGGGGTCAAGGGCGAGCATTTTGGCGTTGGCAATGTGCCATTTGCAGTTTTTAAGCAATTTTTCATCGTCGTAATCACATTCCTGAAAGGATTTTTTTACGACGTTGGTGCGTTCGCTTTCGCTGTAAATGGAGAATTTATTATTAAACCCCAACCGTTCGGCGTTATTGCGTAAAATACGGGTGCACATGGAGTGAATGGTGCTGATCCACATTCCCTCGGCGTCGGTGATTGCCGTGATACGCTCCTGCATTTCCTTCGCCGCCTTATTGGTAAAGGTGATGGCGAGAATGTTGAAGGGAGAAACCCCCTTTTCCTCTATTAAATAGGCGATACGGGAGGTTAAAACACGGGTTTTACCGCTACCTGCGCCCGCCAATACGAGGACGGCGCCCTCGGTATCTTCTACGGGTTTTCTCTGTTCAGCGTTCAGTTTTTCCAATAAAGTATTCATAGGTATATTATAGCACTTTCAGGATTATTTTTCAAGAGTTTTCAGGAGCTCGAATTCGCTTTCACGGCGAAATCTCTCCAGCGCGCGTAAATACCGTTCGGACAAAGAAGGATTGTAGCGCTGTTTTTCCTCGTAGGAGAGGGTTGCGTAATATTCTTTATCGGTCAGTCTGCCTATAGCGTCGGATACCTCGCCCTCGGCAAGCAGCAAGGCCTTTACCCTGAGGTAAAACGCATCCTCCTTTTCTCCGCTTAAGGAGGCGGTAATTTTATCCGCAAAAAAACGCCCGACCCTTGTTTCGTTGATGCCCTGTTCCCGCGCGGTGGAGAGGTTTCTGTCTAAATCTTCCTTACAATCGGACCAAAAACCGCTCTTTAAACGTCCCTTTGCCTCTCTTGCCAGCTCTTTTAAGGTTTTTGCCATGATATTTTCACCTCGTCTATGATTTTATTATTACGAAAAAACGACAAATTTTGCAAACAAAAAAGTCCGTTACCTTTGTAACAGACTTTTGTGTTTCATTAGTTTTTACGCTTTCTTGCCGCCTCGGATTTCTTTCTCTTTCTTACGGAAGGCTTTTCATAAAACTCCTTCTTTCTCAAATCACCGATAATTCCGTCACGGGAGCACTTTCTCTTAAAACGGCGCAATGCGCTTTCTACACTTTCGTGTTCGCCTACTATGATCGTGGACATTCTTCTCTACCCTCCTTCGCCGATGCAGTTATTTTTATTACCCGAATATTATAACAAGTTAAATATAAGCTGTCAAGTTATATTTTGCCGTTTTTTACATTTTTTATAATCCGAGCTTATAAATTTTATCGTTTATTTATTTAATATTACCGCCCATACCGGCGCATAGAATTTTAACCGTTTTCCCAGGTCCATTCGCTCTTCCAACGTATGACGAGTTTACCCTCTTGAAATTCTGCGGGCAACCATACGTATCGGGAATCGTGCAGCTCTTCACCGTTCCAACGGTCGCCGTAATATATCCATTGTCCGTTTTTCGCCCTGAAAAGACTTGTGCTTTGGGTATTGAACGTAATTGCCGAGCCGTTCCCTAGGCAAGGATTTCCGTCGTTTTGCCATTCGCCGAATATATCGTCTGCCGACCATACCCGAGCCTGATTGGAGAGCCAGCCCGTGGTGCTGGAGGACATTAAATAATATCTTCCCTCGTTTTTGATAAGAACGGGCGCTTCTCGCATAGATCCGGGGAATAAACGGATATAATCTTTGAGGTATTCCGCTTGATCGGGCGGCGCTGCAAGGTAGGTGTATTCCTCGTTCAATTTGGAAATATACAAGGTCTTATTGTTTTCGCTGGAATAAATAATATACGCCGTTCCGTCGTCGTCTTTAAACAGATTCATATCACGGGCTTCGCCTTTGGAGGCGGGAAAACAGTCTATCTGCCCTTCAGGGCATTCGTTCAAGCGATAACGCTCCATAAAACGGAAGGGACCGAACGCAGAATCGCTGATGGCAACGCCCGACATTCCCACGTCGTATTTGTATTCGTTTTTATCAGTAGAGTTGTCGTTATGGAACCAGATTACGTATTTATCCGTCTTTTCGTTATACAACATTTTAGGCCGTTCAATGACGGCGTGCGTTCCGATACATTCGTAAACGTGGTCTAATTGCGCTTGACTATACCCACGGTACAGGTCGGTGAAATACGAATCCTCTGAAAGCGCTTGACGGGAAGGAACGGAACGCATTACGTCGCCGTGAAACGTCCAATTATACAAATCGTCGGACGTATATACCGCTATCCCGTTGCCAAGGTGACCACTGGTCTTATCCTCGCCGACCCATACGTATTTTTCAACCTTACCCCCCTTTCCGTCCGAAACGGGCATGCGCTGTATTTGCCCGCCGTGGGCTTGAATCAACTCGCCCTGGGTATCCCGCCACTGCGCGCCGGGCGCAAACGAGGCGTACGGCGCAGTAC
>JAFTRD010000053.1 GCA_017462425.1 Clostridia bacterium
AAGATAGACCCTGTCTGCCTTTTTTGCCTCTTCTGCCAGATGCTTTACCACCGCCTCCTGCGCAGGGGTGATGACGTATTTCGGTTCGTAATCGTTCTTCAGCGAAACGCCGAGCGTACGCTCGGGTAAATCACGAATGTGACCCTTGGAGGCGTCTACCCTGTATTTTCCCTTTAAATATTTAGAAATCGTCTGTGCTTTTGAAGGAGATTCTACAATGATTAAATCCATAATTAACGTCTATAATTCCTTACTTAATTTCTTTATTTTTTGCTTTATTTTTTACTTTATATGTTTGACCGCCGTGTAGCGGTTGCCTGCCGCTCGGACGATACAGCCCTTCACTTCAAGCCCGGTTAAAATGCCGCCGAGAAGGAATACGGGAATTTCACAGGCACGGGAAAGATTTTCCACGTGCGACTCGCCCTCCTGTAAGAGAAAGTCTATAATCTTTCTCTCCTCCGCCGTGAGCGACGGATTGGGACTTTCTCCGTTCTCGCTCTCTTTCTTTTCTATGCCGTAATATAGGAGAATATCCTCCACGCAGTCTACGGGGTATGCGCCGCTTTTTAATAGATTGTTACAGCCCTCGCCGCTTGCAATGCCGGGGTTATAGGGAAAGGCGAAGACGTCCTTGCCGTATTCTAAGGCGTAGTTTGCCGTGATGGACGTACCGCTCTTTTTATTGCCGCTGACCACCAACACGCCCTGCGAAAGCCCGGCAATGATGCGGTTGCGAACGGGGAAGAGGTATTTTTGCGGTTTAATTTCGGGGCGGTGTTCGCTGATAACCAGTCCGCGCTTGAAAATTTTATCGAGTAGTTGAGCGTGAACGGTGGGATATACGTAATCCAGCCCGTAGGCAAGCACGCTGACGACGTTTGCTTTTTCCTGATTTTCTTGTAACGCACCCTCGAGCGCCGAGGCGTCGCCGCCCTCGGCAAGACCCGTAACTACGGTGAAATGCCGGGAGATGCAGGCGGAAAAATCCTTTGTCAACGCTTGCGCCCAGGAAAGCGTTTTCCGTGCGCCCACGATGGAAAAATGCCTGCCTTTGAGTAGCTCACGCCTGCCCTTGCAGTATAAAACGATGGGCGGCGCAGGCGTTTGGGATAAAAGTAAAGGATAGTCTGAAGAACGGAGGGTTACAAAGAATATATCCTTTCGTTCGAGATTTGATAACAGCGAAGGTAAATAATTTTCATCGTTGAGCGCCTTGCCCAGCGCCTCTACCGACGATTCGGGAATAATTTTCAATAACGGCTCCCGATACTTGGAGAAATTCGTTACCAGCTGCGTTGCGTCGGCAAAAAGGGATAAGATTTGAATTTTCTGGTGATACGTAAGCGATTCAAAGCTGTCCAGCCATACTATTACCTTTTCTTGCGCCGTATAGCGGTATTTCATTTTTTTCTTTCGTCCTATCTATTCTTATGCGCTATACGTCGCTCTTATCGTAAGTTCTGTACGAAAGCGCTTCGTAAACGTGTATGGGTTGTATTTCTTCGCTGTAATTTAAATCTGCCACCGTGCGGGCTACCTTAATAATACGGGAACGTGCACGCGCGGAGAGATGAAACTGCTCGAAGGCGGCGCGCAAAACCTGATTACATTCCTCGCTTAAACGGCAGAATTTGCGAAGCTCCGCCTCGCCCATTTCACTGTTGGTGCGAATGGGTAACCCTCGAAACCGTTCACGCTGAATTTTGCGGGCGTGATTGACCCGTTCACGCACTTTTTCGCTCGATTCCTCCTCACGTTCGGAGGCTAAATCGTCGTAACGTACGTTGTCCACCTCCACTTGCAGGTCGATTCTGTCGAGAAGCGGTCCGGATATTTTATCACGGTACCGCCTTATTTGCGCCGGAGAACAGGTACACTGCTTTTCCTGCGAGCCGTAATTGCCGCACGGACAGGGGTTCATACCGGCGCAGAGCATAAAGCTTGCAGGGTACGTAACGCTGCCGCTGACACGGGAAACGGTGATAACGCCGTCCTCTAAGGGCTGGCGCAAGGATTCTAACGTACTGCGCTTATACTCGGGCAGCTCGTCTAAAAAGAGTACGCCGCCGTTGGCGAGGGAAATTTCACCCGGACGGATACCGTGCGAACCGCCGCCGCACATGGATACGGTGGTTGCCGTATGATGCGGAGTGCGGAATGGACGTTCGGTAATAATGCCCTCTGCGCCGAGCGTGCCTGCCACCGAATGGACCTTGGTGATTTCCAGCGCCTCGTCAAAGGTTAAGTCGGGCATGATGGAGGGAATGGAGCGCGCCAGCATGGTTTTACCCGTGCCGGGCGGACCGACGAATAAGAGGTTATGACCGCCGCTGACGGCGACCTCCAAGGCACGCTTTGCCACGGGCTGACCCTTGACAAAGCTTAAATCGTGACCCGAAAGACGGGAGCTTTTTTCCAACTGGGATAAAAAGGGGTGAATTTCTACGGGGGATAATAAACTTTCGCCCAAAACGTGCGAAATTACCTGACGTAAGTCTTTTGCGGCGTAAACTGTTACGCCCTCGATATACTGCGCCTCCTTGGCGTTTGCCTCGGGAACGATGAAGCGTTGAAAGCCGTTTGCCTTAGCGGCAATGAGCATGGGGAGCATGCCGTTGACCGCACGAAGGTCGCCGTTTAAGCCTAGCTCGCCTAAGAACACGTACCCGTCCGTTTGTTTGGTAACCAACTGGTCGGACGCTTTCAACAGACACAGCGCCACCGCAAGGTCGAACCCTGCGCCCTCTTTTTTTAAATCGGCAGGGGCTAAGTTGACCGTAATTTTATGTACGGGAAAGGTGAATCCGCTGTTTTTGATTGCCGAACGCACCCGTTCCTTGGATTCTTTGACCGCCGCATCGGGTAAGCCTACCAGCTCGTACGAGGGCAAGCCCTTATTTACGTCCGCCTCTACCGTTACGGGAAAACCGTCCAAACCGTTGAGCGCAAACGAAAAAATTGTTGCTATCATATACTTTTCTCCCAAGGGATTTTTTTAAATGGGTTGAAATGGTTTTTAAAAAGCAAAAATCCGCTCGCGCGGGATATACGCGCGGCGGAAAGTATGCAGTTTTTATTATTTCAGAGGGATAAGACCGTAATTTCCGTTGGAGATTATCGACGTCCAGTAAAACATAACGTCTGCCGCCGTTGCGCTTACACTCCAGCCGAACGCCATGGGCATCGTCAGAATGAAGATTACCGCAAACAGCGCAAACAGTACGAGAAGCGCCAGATTGACCTTGCTAAGAGCGAGGATTCCAACCTTTTTATCGCCCGACTCCGACTGCGGTTTTTCGTGTCCTTCTAAAATATAGAACGCAAGGGCTATGAACAGAGAATAGAACAGGTTGAACGTATAGCTGTGTACCGCCGAAGCGTTTACCATTGCAAGGTAAGGAATGAGCCCTGCCATCATGCACACGAACAGACCGATATAGACCTTGAGAACGTGGTTGAAGCGCTTGTCCTCGGCCTTATTTTTAATGACCTTGACGAATACGTATACCGTGCAGAACACGAACGCAACCGCCGAAGCGTAAGCCATAACGAAGTTTGCCTGCGCATTGACCTGTAAAACGGCAGAGGCGCTCTTGTCAAATACGGTTGCGCCCTTTAAGGCGAGGAACCAGCTGAACGGCGTGAACGCATTGCCTACCGTGTAAGGCGTTACGTCGGCAATCGTAAAGCACTGCGCAATGCCGTGACCGAGAAGAGTAAAGAAATTCTCTTCGTCGTAATATCTTGCAAACGCAAAGTTGGTGGGAAGCGCCGCCAACAAAAGCACGATAAAGCCGATGAGAATGGAGCCGGCAAAGAAGGAAACGGCTAACTTCAACGCAAAGCCGTGATTTTTATGAATGGAACGGATTTCCTCTTCGTCCGTGGTTTGCGCAACCGCTTTCTCGTCTGCGACTTTTTCTTCAACTTCTACCGTAGCCTCGGAAATTTCTTCCGCAGCGGAATTTATAGCGGCGGAGTCTTTTACTTTGGTGATACGGTAATCACGGTAACGGAACAGACGCACCAGTCCGAGCGCAAAGAGCGCTACGCTGACGAGGCAAGGGAATACCGCCACGGAGTTGATGCAGAACGCCAGCGTCATGAAGAGCCCCGAGAAGAATACCGGCAACGCCGTTTTAACGGGGTTAGCGCCGTCAATGCCCTTGGTATAGAAGCCGTACATGAGATAGATGCTTGCCACGATCACCAAAAGCGCCAACGCCAGAGGCGTACCCATTCTGCCGACCGAGAAGAACAGTCCGCCCAAGCCGAACAGCGCCGAGAATATCAAGCCCCACTTTTCGCTCTTGAAAAGCTTCTTGCCAAAGAAGAACAAGAGGATGAACAGCCCGAACGTAGCGAGGAAGGAGGGCAATCTCAAGCCGAACGTGGACTTACCGAAAATCCACGTGGACAGGGCGTAAACGAGAATACCCAAAGAGTTATAGTCGGTGGACATGATATACGCATCGCCTGCAGGTGCGCTTGCGCCCAGCTCGATGCCGTGAATGGATTCGAGAATATACTGCTCCTCATAGGAGAAATTATAGCGATAGGAATCGGTAGCGTGGAACGAGCCCTGCGCGTCCAGCGTTTTTTCTACCTCCTCTTCGGGAACGGCAACGCAGTATTGAGGGGCAACCGTAGCTTTGATTACCTCCCCGTGCAAATCAACAAACACCACTTCGTTTATCTGCGCCGAAGCGCCGTTTGCAAGGAAGTTGATGCGGAACAATTCTCTTTCTTCTGACAATGCGTTCTCCGTTGCAAGCGCAATCCAGTTGTAGTTGGCGTTGCTCTTGTACGCTGCGGAGGAATTGTTGGTGTAAATATTGGAAATGTAAGACGTAGAGCCAAAGGAACGCAGCCAGTCCTCGCCGTCGTAATAATTGATGCGCACACGCAAGGTATCGGTAGCACGGTCGCCACCCGTCTTTTCGTAAATAGCGCCTACGTTGATATACACCGCCGATACGCCGTGCGCATGGCCGTGGGTGTTATCTTCTTCGTAGTCCAGACGGTAAGCCATGCTTACCTCTTCGGACGAGGAGTATATTTTAGCGCTTTTACCCGTGCCGTTCAAAGCGCCCAGCGTAGAAATGCCGAGTACGAAAAACACCAGCGCCAGCAACGCAAAAATTTTTACGTATACGGAAAGGGAACGAACTTTGTCGAGAACCTTTTGTATCTCCGTTTTTTCTCCCTGCGTCTTATAGTTTTTTACCGTTTTTTCC
>JAFTRD010000054.1 GCA_017462425.1 Clostridia bacterium
GGGATTGGTAAATTTCACGGTATACCTCGCAGGAGGTTAAAAGCTACTCGTGCGTACCCATGCCCACGGCTTTCCCCTCTTCCAGTACGATGATTTTATCGGCGTGCTGTAAGGATGAGGTGAGTTGGGATACGATAAACGTAGTCGGCTTTTCGGGCAACGAAGCAAGCGCTTTACGCAGCGCCGCATCCGTGGCGTAATCAAGCGCAGAGGCGCTGTCGTCCAGAATTAAAATTTCCGGCTTTTTCACCAGCGCTCGGGCAATGGACAGACGTTGGCGCTGACCGCCTGAAAGGTTTCTGCCCTTCTGTTCGATTGCGCCGTCTAGACCGCCCTTTGCCGCCACTACGTCCGCCGCCTGCGCAGCGGTTACCGCCTGCATGATATCCTCGTCCGTGGCAGAGCCGTTGCCCCAGCGTAAATTTTCACGGATAGAGCCTTTGAAAAGGACGGCTTTTTGCAGTACCGTACCTATTTTTTCGCGCAAGAGTACGGTATTTTGCGCCTTTACGTCCACGCCGTTCACAAGCACTTTGCCCTCGGTTGCGTCGTAGAAATGCGAAATGAGGTTGACCAGCGAGCTCTTACCCGAACCCGTACCGCCGATGATACCCACCGTTTCGCCTTTCTTTACGGAAAAAGAGATATTCTCTAAAACGTTGCCGCCGCCGTTATAAGACAGGGAAACGTTTTGAAAATCGACGGCGTTATCCGTATAAACGGCAGTATCCTGCGAGGTTTTTAAGGGATTGTTCAGCTCGAATATCCCTTCGATACGGTTGGCGCAAGCCCACGCCTTGGTGATGGTGATAATTAAATTGGCAAGCTTGATGAGCTCGACCAGAATCTGGGTCATATAGTTATACAGCGCCAGCACTTCCCCTTGGGTGAGTATGCCCGTATCCACCCGAATTGCGCCAACGTATAAAAGCGCAATAATGCCTGCGTTGACAACGGCGTAGGTGAGCGGGTTCATCAGCGAGGAGATTGCGCCCACGAAGTTTTGGCTCTTGTTTAAAATGGCGTTCTTTAGATCGAAGGAGGCGACCTCCTCGTCTTCCTTGCAAAAAGCGCGCAATACCCTTGCGCCCGTTAAATTTTCACGGGTGGAAAGGAGCAGCGAGTCCTGTTTTTCCTGCGTCTTTTTATAGAGCGGAAGCGTGATTGCCATAATAGACACGATGACGAGGGTTAAAACGGGAATGGTAACGGCGAATACGCCGCCTGCCGCTACGTCTACCGTGAACGCCATAATCATAGCGCCGAAGACGATGAACGGCGAACGCAAAAATAAGCGCAATACCATATTTACGCCCGTCTGCACCTGGTTTACGTCCCCCGTCATACGGGAGATCATGGTGGCAGCGCCCAGCTTATCCACCTCGGCAAAACTGAACGTCTGCATTTTTTCAAAGAGCGAATGACGGAGCTTGGTGGAATATCCCACCGCCGCCTTTGCCGCAAAATATTGCGCCGTAACCGCCGCCACAAGCCCGACCAGCCCCAGCGCGAGAAGTACGACGAACATGCGGAAAATATGCCCCCTGTCGCCCGTGGCGATACCGTCGTCTACGATAGAGGCGACCACCAGCGGCACGGTAAGCTCAAACCCCGCCTCCAAAAGTTTGAAAAGCGGCGCTAAAACACATTCCTTTTTATAAGCGTTTAAATGGGAAAATACCTGTTTCATACGGTTTTATTATATTGCGCGCGGAAAAAAATGTCAAATAAAAAAATCCCTTGCCGTCCGTTTAAAACGCCAAGGGTAGGTACACAATTAAAATTTTTTTTATTATAAAATATAAAAAAGCGGCAGAGCGTTCAACCGACACTCCTCTACCGCTAAAAAAACATAACCGTATTAAAAGTTTTCCTCTTCACGCTGCATCGCATAGGCGTACGCACCGTAAATGCCCGCATCGTTTCCAAGTTTTGCCCGTACGATTTCTAAGGGCGCATACTCCGTGTCCACGTAAATATTCTCGTTGACGTAAGCCTTTAAAGGCGTTAAAAGCGCGTCTCCTGCGTTGGAAACACCGCCGCCGAGCATGATTGCCTGCGGACGGACAATATTGACGAGGTTGGCACTGCCTTCCCCAAGATTGCATACGTATTCGTCCACGACTTTCTGCGCTACGGGATCGCCCATTGCGGCGCACTTGAAGGACGTACTGCCCTCCACCTTCTCTTCGTCCCCTCCCGTCGTCTGCCATAACAGGCTTTCGGGATGGGCTTTCATCGCCTTGCGTGTCTCCCTCAAAAGCGCCGAAGCCGAGGAGTACTGCTCGAAGCACCCCCTTCTGCCGCAGCCGCATTGTTCGCCGTTCGTACGGATAACCATGTGTCCGACCTCTGCGCCGGCACTACAAAAGCCCTCGAACAGCTTGCCGTCCAGTACGATACCGCCACCCACGCCCGTACCGAGCGTGATTAACAGGCAGTCCTTATATTGTTCGCCTACGCCGAACTTTGCCTCGCCGAGCGCCGCTGCATTGGCGTCGTTGGTCAGGTATACCGGTTTGCCCGTAATTTCCGCCACAGCCGCACCTAAAGGCACGTTGATCCAGTTATAGTTCCCCCACTTCGCCACGACGCCCGTCTGACTGTTGATAACGCCGGGTGAACCGATACCGATTGCCCGTACGTCGTGAAACGAAAGACCTGCGTGCGCCGTTACGCTTTGCGCAAGCGCCGCCAGTTTTTCCGCCACGCCCTGCGCACCGTCTAAAGGATTGGTTGCAACTCGCTCTTTTAAAATGAGCTTGCCGTCTTTGAATACGCCCGACTTTGCGGACATGCCTCCAAGATCTATGCCTACGTAAATCATTACGTCCCCCTGCTTTTTAATATACCGTCGTGCCTTACGACGTATCATTCTTATATTTTAAAACAAAATTCAAATAAAATCAATACCTTTTTAAAAATTTCTTCCCTTCTTTTTGGAAAATATGCTATACTGAAGATAAGAATAGAATAAAAAGGAGAAAATTATGCCTACTTTACCCCAAGACCCCATGATGCTTTTAAGCTACGTAAATACGAAACTGCGTGACTGCTACTCCTCTTTGCAGGATTTTTGCGAGAACGAGAACGCAGACGAATTGAACGTTTTGCAAACGCTACGAAGCGTTGGGTATGAGTACGACCGAGAAAAAAATAAGTTTATTTAACGTACGGGCTTGATACGTATACGATACGATAAGATACAATAAAAAAAATCCCTCTTTTTTCGGGCTTTTCCGAAGAGGGATTTTTTTATTTACGGCTTTTTACGCCGCAGTCGTTTTAAGCGTGCGTACGATGATTTGCGCAAGGGTGTGCAGGTCGCTCTCTGCATACGCCTCGCTTGCATATTCTTGTAAAACCGCCGCCACAAGCGCTGCGTCCTCCTCGGTACACGCCTCGGAGACGCAATCTGCAACCGCAACGGACAGCTCGTCCAGTTGTTCTTCCGCTACGAATCCTTGCAATACCGCCCGAACGACGGAGGCTCTGTCGGGCAAGGGCTTTGCGCCTAAAAAATGCGAAATAATCGCCTTGTCCAACGAAGCGATACATCCAACGACGAAGCCACGCTGCACGATGAATGCAGCGTTCTGGGAAAGATATTCCCAAGAGGGATGCAGCGCTATTTGCAGAACGAAAAAGAGTACTACGCCCAAAATAAAGGGCAAAAAGGCTACCACGGGGGTATGAACGTGGTTTTTAAGCAGGGTTTTTTTCAACAACCAAACGCATAAAACGACAAAAAGAGCGACGAGTGCGGTATCGGCGCCGTAGCGCTCCAACACGTAGAGAAAATCAAATTCAGTCATAAATGAAACCGCCTTTAAAGCGGGACAGTACAGCTCTCTTGCTTTTCCCGCCGATGAAGAATTTTCTCACCCGTCTATATCATTATATCACGGAATTGAAATCTACGTATTACGGTTCTGCCATAATTTTTACAGGGATAGTTTTTGCCGTTCTGCCTATACTTTTAGTATTATGGAGAATCTGAAAGAGAAAACGGACGGAAAACCAAACGAAAAGCCAAACGAAAAACCAAGTGAAAAACCAAACGAGGAAGCGGAGGAAGCGCTGAGTGAAAACCTGCAAGAGAGCGTGGATGCAATAAAGCGGGCGTTGCCGGCAGAGGATATTCTGACCTTTGAATTTTTGTTGCCGAGCGGAAAAGAATGCGCCGCTATTTTTACCGACGGGATTACCAATAAGGAGCTGTTGGGCGAGTTGGTGGCAAAGCCGCTGTCCGAGTACGAAGGTAAGCACGATTTCGACGAGATTGCCAAGGCGCTTGCGGCGCCAGAAAATAAGGAAGA
>JAFTRD010000055.1 GCA_017462425.1 Clostridia bacterium
AGGCGCTTCAAAAATTCATTCGTCTGGAAGAGGATATTCGTAACGACGGAAATTTACTCTATTTCAAGGCAGTTGCCGCATTCAAGAGTGGCGACGTTGGTTTAGCGATACAAACCTTTGAAAAAATGCTCACTCTTTATCCCGAGGCGGCGGTGGCGAGGTATTATTACGACGTACTGCGAAATTATTGGGAGAACAAGGATAAGCAAGATATTGCTCTGCCCGAACTGACGTATTTTTACCGTGTGCCGCAAACCGTACATGAAAGCTATTGCGAGCTGTTATGCTTTTTAGATAAGCTGTGCCTTGCCGAGGCAAAGGCGGTTGCAGACAATCCGCAGGTCTTAAACGTATTGCAGTGGTGCTTTGACGAACTGGACGGCGCAGACGGAGATCTGCAAATGCTTGCCATGTGCGTGGCGGTACACTGCCGCTACGAGCAGTTTATACAGGACGTTTTAGTCGATCCCGACGTTTCGGACGTCGTTAAAATTAAGACGCTGCACCTTCTGGCGATGCAGAACAGAGAAGTGGAATACGGCGTAGTCATATACCATATTTTCCGCCGAATCAAGTTCTATCATATCAAAACGGGCGTAAAAAAACGCAAACGGTTTTTGGAAGCGTACGCAAGCGTATACGCCAAATTCGTCATCATTTCCGATAATTACGCCCAAAGAATCCGAGCCGGCGCAGAGCTTTTGTATAATTGCCTTTCCCTGCGTGAGCAAACGGCGAGTATAGATAAGACCGACGATATTTCCTGCGTTATTTATATGCTGGCAGGCATCAAAGAGGCTGGCACTACGCCCGAGGCGGCGGCAACGCTTTTCAACGCTGACGTCAATCACGTGGCGCATATTTTACAGCTTGTACAAGAAGTTACCGAGGAAGTATTACGGCAAAAAGGAAAAGAAAAGGGAACGGAAAAGGAAAAGGAAACGGGAAAGGAGCAACCTGCCCCGAAAGAGGAGTAATTTGTATGCCAACGGGTGAAAAAAAAGCGAAAATTATAGACCTTGACGCTGCTTTTGATCAGCGTGTGGGGGAATATTTCGCCGCCAGAAAGAATAAATATACCGAAGAAGAATGGGAAGACCTCGTTCCCGAGCTGTACAAGCAATTCGGCAATACGAAAATAGAAAGTCTTGGCGCAACGCCCAACGAGTATTACAGTCGCATGTCGAACGAGGAGCTTTTTGATTGCGTTGCCGCCCGTTTTGAAAAGGGGATAGGCATAGACGGCTTTTTGCGCTCGGCGCTGGAAGAGGAGAAAAACCGCCCCGTTCTACTCTCGTTATTAGAGGAAGGGAATGAGCAAGCTGCGCTTGCGGTGGAAATTTTAGGCGCAGACAGAGCGCTGTATTCTTTATATTTGCCGCTGTTGACCCAAGAGCGCTCCCAAGAGCTACAGAGCAAGGTTGCCGCAATTTTGGAAGAGGATGCCGATTTTGCCTGTGACGATTTGTTGGAGCTTTATAACCAAGGTCTTGCCTGCGACTGCGTGGCGGATATCGTAAGCCATTGCCTCGTTCCCCGCGACGAAGTGTTTTTTCTTTTATTGGACGAATTTTTAAAGAGCGAAGAAAGCCAAGCCGTGGGCGTAGCGGCTATGCGCCTTGCCCGTTACGGCGACGAGCGTGCTTTACCTTATATAAAGGAAAGAGCGGCACGGGCGGAAACCTCCTATCTTGCATTTCGCACGCTGCGTTTAGCGGCGGAAGCGCTGGGCGGAGGGGTTGCAGAGCGTGATTTTTCCTCCGACGAAGAGTATCTTACCCTTTCCCGCGCGGAGGAGCGACAGCAGGCAGAACGGGAAGAGGTATATTCCCAGGAACGAAAGGGGTAATAGGATATTACCCTGTCATATTTTTAAAAGTCTACGCATACATTAAACAAGTAAGTTTAGTCAAGCGGAGGCTTTTTTATTATGGAAAATTATAACATTTACGAGGATATAGCCACACGCACGCAAGGTGCGTTATATATCGGCGTCGTAGGGCCGGTACGCACGGGCAAATCCACATTCATCAAGCGCTTTTCGGAGCAGCTCGTCATTCCCGTAGCGGCAGGGGAAAAGCGTTCGCAAATGCAGGACGAATTGCCGCAGTCGGCGAGCGGTAAAACCATTATGACCACCGAGCCCAAGTTCGTACCCGCGCAGCCCGTATCCGTACGGCTTGGAGAAAATACTTGCGCCAACGTTCGGCTCATCGACTGCGTCGGATTTTTGGTGGAGGGCGCTATCGGCGGTGAAGAGGACGGCAAACAGCGCCTTGTCAATACGCCTTGGCAGGATGCGCCCCTGCCCTTTGAAGAAGCGGCAAAAATAGGCACGCAAAAGGTCATTCGTGACCATTCCACCGTGGCGGTCCTCGTCACTACGGACGGCAGTATTACCGATATTCCCCGTGATAGTTATATCCGCGCGGAGGAAAATACCGTATCCGAGTTAAAATCCTTCGGTAAGCCCTTCGTCATGCTTTTAAATTGCCGTACCCCTCAGTCCGAGGCGGCGCAGAATCTTCGCCGTGAGTTAGAGGAGAAATACCGCTGTCAGGTGCTCGCCGTCAACGTAGAGGAGCTGGATAAAGAGGGACTTTTAAAAGTACTGGAAAGTCTGCTGTTTGAGTTCCCTGTTACGGGAATCGACGTAAACATTCCCGATTGGATGCGCTCCCTTCCTGCGGAAAACAGCCTTATTTCGGAAATTATACAGCGGTTACGCGCGGTTGCGCCGAAAATAGAAAAAATGCGTGACTGCGCCCTTTTGGACGGTGCGTTTGAGGGCAGCGAAAAGCTGGTCGGCGCCGTGGGCGTGGGGCTCAACCTTTCGCAGGGTACGGCAGAATGTACCTTGGGGGTGAAGGAAGAGGTCTTTTACCAAGTAATCAGCGAGGAATGCGGAGAGGAAATTTCAGATGATTTCGAGCTTCTTCGTTACGTTAAAACGCTTGCGCAAAGTAAGCGCAGTTACGATAAAATCAAAGACGCCTTCCGTTCGGCTGCGGAAAGCGGTTACGGCGTAGTTTCGCCCGTCGGGGAAGAGGTGCGTCTGGCGGAGCCCAAACTCATTCGTCAGGGGCAGAACTTCGGTATTCACCTCACGGCAACGGCGCCCAGC
This sequence comes from Clostridia bacterium, assembly GCA_017462425.1. The sequence continues at coordinate 3,125 of JAFTRD010000055.1, forward strand.
TATCATATCATGAAGATA
>JAFTRD010000056.1 GCA_017462425.1 Clostridia bacterium
AAAGAGATAGAAACGAGCGGTGAACTCACCGATATTATAGAGAGCAGTATTCCTTATAAATTCAGACAGAACGGTCCTTGCCAGCGTAAGAGCTTTCAGGCGATCAGAATTGAAGTGAACGGCGAGCTGGACGGACTGAAAGAATGTGTAAAGGGACTGACGAGAAAACTGAAAAAGGGCGGCAGAATTGCCATTCTCACCTTCCATTCGCTGGAGGACAGAATCGTCAAAGAGGCGTTTCGTGAAATGGCGGCGGATTGCGTATGCCCCCCGAGCTTTCCCGTATGCGTATGCGGAAAGCAAAAGGAAGTGGAAATTATCACCCGAAAGCCAATTACGGCAACGGAAGAAGAATTGGGTGAAAATTCCCGCAGTAAATGTGCAAAACTGAGAGTTGCAGAAAAAATTACAGAGTAATAAAGCAAATACAGGGGAAATATAAATAAGATAGGAGCGAATCACGATGAGCCAAACGTTGGAAATTACGAAAGTTGATAACGTTACGGAAGAAGAACGTAAGAGAATTGAATATAATTCTCGCATCAAAGAGAATTACCGTAAAATGATGACGATGGATTGCTCCGAGCTCAAAAACGGAGGCTTGGAAGAGAGAACTTACAGTTATCCTTCTCTCGATTCCTATAAGCCTTTATTAGCTCGTCGTGAAATTACGTTTGAAGACGTGCTAATCCCCGAAGAAGTAAAAAAAGAAACGCAACAGCGTCCTCAAGCGCAGGCAACGCAAAGAGCGTATTCTTCCAATATAGATTTTTCCAGCACTATTTATACCTCCTCTGCATACCGTGAAGCCGCACTGCGTAAGGAGCGTGCGGCATCAGCGGTTGCGGAAACGACGGACGAAACGTTGTGTATGCCCACCAGCACCACGTTGCAGTACGGAACAAGACCGCTCATGCAAACGTCAACGGCTCCCGTAGCTGCTCCCACAGCGAAGACGGGCGTTGCCACGGCAAGCAGCACGGAGGTTACCGCCTCGCAGGATATGCGTGCGTATTATACGTCGCTTGCGAAAAAAGTAGCGGTTGCTTTTGCGGTTGCCGTCGTCGTTATGATGGTAGTCATCGCAATCAATTCGGCGGTTTTGGGTGGTATCGATCTGCAGATTATGAATTTACAACAAGAACTCTCCGCATTGCAGGCGCAAGCGCAGAGCTTACAGCAGGCAATCGCAAACGAAACCAGTTGGGAGAGTATCTTGGAATTTATACAGCAAAGCGGTATGATTCAAGCCGTATAGCATAAACGACTTCACTATATCAAGGAGTAAACGAACATCAAACCAATTAAAAATCAATATTCGATATCGGTTTTACGAAAGAGGTTATTTGCCATTATTCTGGCGATAACCTTTATTTTTTGTCTTTTAACGGCAAGATTTTTTTACGTTCAGGTACTTTGGGACGATACCCTGCGCGCTTTGGCGCTCGACCAATGGATGCGTGAAATTCCCATTGTGGCGGAACGTGGAAAAATTACCGATAGAAACGGCGTAGTCTTAGCCGGAAACCAAACGTCTTACGCCGTATACCTTCGTGCCCGAGCCGTAAACGATAAAGAAGGTACGGCAAGAGTGCTTTCGGAGACGCTGGGCTGTGATTATACCCAGTTATATAACAAAATGACTTCCGGTCACGTATCCGAAATTACCGTGGCGAAAAAAGTGAAAAAAGAGGCGATTGAACGGCTTTGCGCCTACGACTTGGACGGCGTTTATTTTTCCCGTGACAATACCCGTGTATATTCTTACTACGAACTTTTGTGTAAGGTATTGGGATTTACCTCTTCGGATAATTCGGGTACGACGGGCGTGGAAAAATATTACGAGAAATATCTTGCGGGAGAGAACGGCGAGCTCTTATACGAAACCGACCTGGTCGGCGTTGACCTGCAGGGCGCAGTGGCGGCGTATCTTCCCGCAACGGACGGATTGAACGTAGAGCTCACCGTCGATTACGGTATTCAGGCGATTGCCGAAAACGCAATGAAAAACGTTTACCAAGCCTATTCCGCCAAGTCGGCGCAGTGTATCGTACTCGATCCTCGCACCTTTGAAATTCTGGCAATGGTCAATTATCCGTCCTATAACCTCAACGACGTACCTCGAGGCGATTTGGAAACGCTCAACGCTCAATCGAGAAACCGTTTGGTCTGCGATATTTACGAGCCGGGCTCTACCTTTAAAATCGTCACTGCCGCCGCTACTATAGAGGAATATTTACAGGGGAATCCCAACGCATATTCTCCCACGCACGTATACCCTTCCTCCAGAACGAGAACGGTAGACGGTACGACCATCAAATGTTGGAGCACGCACGCCAACGGCAAACATTCCAACCAGACGCTTGCCGAGGCGCTCAATAACAGCTGTAACCCCTGTTTCGTGGATAGGGCGCTCTCGCTGGGGGAGGATACGTTCTATAAATACCTCAATTTATTCAATTTCGGCAAGGAAACGGGCGTGGATTATAGCGGTGAGGCTCTGGGTATGCTCCTGCCGCAATCGGCGGTGCGTGACTGTGACCTTGCCCGTATCGGGTTCGGTCAGACGGTGGCGGTAACGCCCTTACAGCTCGCCTGCGCCGTGGGTGCGGCGGTCAACGGCGGATACTATTACACCCCGCATTTGGTGAAGCGGATATATTCCGAGGATCTTTCCGTAGAGGAAAAGATAGAAAAAACGTTAAAGAGCCGCACGGTCAGCGAAGAGGCGTCCCGTATGCTTGCGGGAATGTTGGAGGGGGTCATTGCCGAGGGCAGCGGTAAAAAAGCGTACATAGAAGGCTACAAGGTAGGCGGAAAAACGGGTACGGCGCAGAAATATGAAAACGGTCGTATTGCGCAAGGCAAGTACGTTTCCTCCTTCGTGGGCTTTTTTCCGTCCGACAACCCGCAATATCTTGCCCTCGTCGTCGTGGACGAACCGCAGGGGCAATACTACGGCAGCGTGGTTGCCGCTCCCTGCGCGCAGGAAATTTTTCAGGGCATTATCGACTTAAAAGAAATCAAACCTTACGAAAGCGTGGAAAAATAAACAAAAAACAAAGAAAAAGGGAGAAAATTACATGCAATTAGACCGATTATTGAAAGGCGTTGCCGTAAAAAATATCAGCGGCGATACGAAGGATAAACAAGTGAACGCAATTCGCATCGATTCACGGATTATTAGCAGGGGCGAATTGTTCGTGGCTTTGGTCGGGGAAACCTCGGACGGGCACGATTACATGCGTGAGGCGCAGCGCAGAGGCGCCGTTGCCGTGGTCTGTCAACGTGCGGTGCAGGGGGTAAGCGTTCCGCAGATTATCGTGGAGGACACCCGAAAGGCGTTGTCCGTTCTTTCGGCTAATTTCTACGGCAATCCGCAGGAAAAATTGAAAATTATCGGCGTTACGGGCACCAACGGCAAGACCACCACCTGTCATTATCTTTCTTCTATTTTGCAAAAAGCAGGCAAGAAAGTAGGTGTGATCGGCACGCTTGGAACCTTTTACGACGGGGTATGCTTAGCGCCCGATCTGACCACGCCCGATCCCTTACAGCTCTTCCGTATCTTTTCCGACATGCAAAAAAGCGGTGTGGAATACGTGGTAATGGAGGTTTCGGCGCACGCCGTGTATTACGATAAAACGTTTGCGCTTGGCTTTGCGGCGTGCATTTTCACCAATTGTACGCAGGACCATTTGGATTTTTTCGGTACGATGGAGCGCTACCGACAAGTTAAAAAACAACTCTTCAGCGAGGGAAACTACGGCTTTGCGGTGGTCAACACCGACGATGCTTTGGGTGCGGAAATAATGAGGGATTGCAAGCGCTGTAAAAGCTACGGCATAAAAAACCCGTCCGATCATTTTGCCGTGATAGAAGAGGAAAGCTTGAGAGGCAGCCGTATCATGCTCAATTTAAACGACGAGCTTTGCGAGGCGGAGCTCAGGCTTACGGGCAGATATAACGTGTACAACGCCCTTGCCGCCGCCGTTTGCGCGCATACCTTGGGTGTGGACGGTAAATACATAGCCGAAGGGCTTTACGCCGTGGATAAAGTTTCGGGCAGGCTGGAAAGCATGGGCAGTATCCGTGGCGGTGAAATTTTTGTAGATTTTGCGCATACGCCCGACGGACTGGAAAACGTATTACAAGCGCTGAAAGAACGCTGCCGGGGAAAGCTGATGTGCGTATTCGGTTGCGGCGGGAACCGGGATACGGGTAAACGCCCTTTGATGGGAGAAATTGCAGGGAAATTAACCGATTTTTGCGTTTTGACCTCGGATAATCCCCGATACGAAGAACCGTACGCCATCATTTCGGCAATTGAAAACGGGTATAGAAAATACTCCCGCAGCTACGTGGTGGTGCAGGATCGGAGAAAGGCAATCGAATACGCCATGCGCCGCTTACAGGAAAACGACGTCCTGTTAATTGCAGGCAAGGGCGGAGAGAATTATCAGGAAATTATGGGTATAAAATACGACTATAACGACAATGCTGTTGTAAAAGAAATTATGGAAAAAATGCTTACGGAATGAGTATGAAAGGTTATTTATCGGCCGCTTTATTATCGTTTGTCCTGTCTTTTGTCCTCTGTCTGGTGGAAATTCCGCTGCTCAGGAGATTAAAAGCAGGACAAAATATTTTAGGCTATGTAAAAGAGCATCAAAATAAGAGCGGTACGCCCACCATGGGCGGACTGGCTTTTATTCTGGCGGCGTGTATCGTTCCGCTTATTTTCTACGGTTTTTCGGACAAGCCGCTGTACGTCTCCGTCGCCATTGGACTCGGTTTTATGATCGTGGGTTTTTTGGACGATTTTTTAAAGCTCAAGCATAAAGAAAATTTAGGGCTGAAAGTTTATCAAAAAATCGTCTTTCAGCTGGTCGTGGCGGTCAGTGCGTCTATGTATTGTTATTTGGACGGATTGACGTTGGTGTATATTCCGTTTACCGATATTTCTTTCAATATCGGTTGGGGTATTATTCCGCTCGGTATCTTCGTATTTTTGGCGGCGGTCAATTCCGTCAATTTAACGGACGGGCTGGACGGCTTGGCTTCCAGCAGTAGTATCGCTTATTTTTTAAGTATGGGCTTGCTTATTCTTCTGCGCTCGCAGTTCTTCGCTCTTTCCACGCTCTGTTTTTGCTTAACGGCGGCACTGGCGGCGTATCTCGTGTTCAATACCAACCGCGCCAGCGTATTCATGGGGGATACGGGCTCGTTAAGTCTTGGCGGTTTTGTCGCCTGCGTGGGGATATTTTCGGGTAATTTACTCTATATTGCCGTTATCGGAGCGGTATTCGTGCTTTCAAGCATAACCGTCATCATACAGGTCATATACTATAAAAAAACGGGCAAGAGGGTCTTTAAAATGGCTCCCATACACCACCATTTTCAGGAAAAGGGGTACAGTGAAAGTAAAATTTCCTACTGTTACGGACTGGTAACCTTGGCGTTGGGGGCGTTAAGCATTCTCGCCCTTCCCTGAGGTGAAAGTATATGTATTTGAAAACGCAAAAATTTTTAGTAGCGGGCATTTCCCGTTCGGGTTTATCTGCGGCGCGCCTTCTCATCAGTCACGGCGCAACGGCGTACGTTTACGATGAAATGACAAGCAGTACGATTGAAAAAAATATTACTCAGCTTAAAAGTCTTGGGGCAATCGTAGTAACGTCGGAAAGGTTAAAAGAAGCGATAGAAGTCTGCGACGTCCTCGTATTGAGCCCGGGAATTCCCATAGATCATTCCCTGCCGGTAGCGTTTAAAAAAGCAGGCAAAAAAATTATAGGCGAAATGGAGCTCGGCACACTGTTTTTAAAGGCAACTGCCGTGGCGGTAACGGGTACGAACGGCAAGACGACCACCGTTGGGCTCTTAAAGGAAATTTTACAGCGCTCGGGGAAAAAAGTAATTGCCTGCGGCAACGTGGGTAGACCGCTCTGCGATTGCGTGGAGGAGCTGGACTACGACGATATTGCCGTCATCGAGGTTTCTTCCTTTCAATTGGAATCACTCTCTTCTCTGCGCGCGCACGTCTACGTAGAGTTGAATATCACGGAAGATCATCTCAATCGGCACTATAATATGGAAAATTACATATTTTTGAAGGGAAAACTACTCAAAAACGGTACGGAAAGCGAATTTGCGGTTCTCAACTACGACGATCAAACCGTTCGGGATTTTTCTCAAAAAACCAAGGCCCGCGCCGTATGGTTTTCTTTAAGAGAAAAAGTGGACGGGGCGTATCTGTACGACGGGGAGCTTTTTTGGAAGAATGAAAAAATAATTTCCGTGAAAGAGCTGTCCACAAGCGGAATGCACAACGTTGCCAATACTCTTGCCGCCATATCCGTCGCCAAACTGTTCGGGTTGGAAAACGAAACGATAGCCCAGGGGATTGCGTCGTTTAAGGGGATTCGTCACCGCATCGAAAAAGTGGCGGAAATAGACGGCGTAAGCTACGTAAACGACTCCAAGGCAACCAACGTGGACGCAACCGTGAAGGCTTTGGAGGGAATGACGGGAGAAACGGTATTGCTGTTGGGCGGTAAGGATAAGGGCTACGATTACGACGCATTGTTTGAGGTGATAAAACGCAGCAGCGTCGTTCACGTCGTTTTATACGGCGAAAACCGCTTTAAACTTTTAAGCGCCGCCGTGCGAGCCAACTACCGCCGTGCAACGCTCTGTCCCGAGCTTGAAATGGCGGTGCGCTTTGCCGCCGTTTTGGCGACGCCGAAACAAACCGTTCTTTTAAGTCCGGCAAGCGCTTCCTTCGACGCCTTTTCGGGTTACGAAGAGCGTGGCGATTGTTTTACGGAACTGGTAAAGGCAATGGAGCCGAAAGAAAAAAATTACACGCAGGATTCGTTCGTGCAGGCGGTAGAGGATGTTATCGAAGAACGGGAAGAGTAGAAGTCTTGGAGACGTAGGACTGCTCGTATTGGTGGGGGCGTACGCTTTGTTCGGCGTGATTATGGTATATTCCGCCAGCAGCTATAACGCCCGTGTACTCTATGACGACGAGTTTTATTTTTTTAAAAAACAGCTGATAGGTTACGTGCTGGGATTGGTGGCAATGATCGCCGTAGGATTTTTCGACTACCGCAAGCTTTTTAGCGTAAAATGGGTCAAGTGGGTGGTGTATATTATACCTATAATCCTGTTAATTCTGGTATTCGTGCCGGGGATAGGCGTTACCAACTACGGCGCTACCCGTTGGATTGGGCTGGGACCGATCACCGTGCAGCCCTCCGAGCTTGCCAAGTACGGTTACGTCGTTTTTTGCGCCGCTTACATAGCCAAAGACCCGATGCGGGTAAAAAGTTTTTTAGGTATTTTGCCTCTTTTAGTCAGCGGCGTTCTGATTTGTATACTCATCATTTTAGAACCGAATATGTCCGTTACCATGCTGGTAGCGGCGCTCATGATTTCCATGGTATTCTTAAGCGGTACCAAATTCGTCAATTTACTGTTTTTGGTAATCCCTTGTCTTATTGCCGTACCTGCGCTTATTTTAGCCGAGCCTTACAGACTGTTACGCTTGAGCGCCTTTTTAAATCCCTGGGCTTCGCCGCAGGACGAGGGGTATCAGCTGATCCAGTCGCTGTATGCGCTGGGCAACGGCGGTTGGTTTGGCGTGGGACTTTTTAATTCCCGGCAGAAATACCGTTTCTTGCCCTTTGCCGAAAGTGATTTTATTCTCTCCATTATCGGGGAGGAGCTGGGCTTTATCGGGATTCTTATTTTGTTTGCGGCGGCGGGACTGATCGTATATAAGGGCTTTAAAATCGCCTCTGCCTGCGATAATCTGTTCGGGAATATTCTGGCAAGCGGCATTACGCTGGTATTCGGAATTCAAACGCTTTTAAACGCTCTGGTCGTCAGCGGCAGTATTCCGCCCACGGGCTTGCCCTTACCGCTTATTTCCAGCGGCAACACCTCCTTGATTATCACAATGCTTTCCATGGGGCTTTTGTATTGTATTTCCAGACACAACGAAGAGAGAAAAAATCATATGATATAGTGATTTTCATCTTACAAGGAGTACTATACATGGATAAATTTATAATAGAAGGAGGGAACAGACTGTACGGTTCAATCAACGTGCAATCGGCAAAAAATTCCGTACTGGTTCTGCTTGCCGACTCTATTTTAACTGAGGAACAAGTGATAATAGAAAACGTTCCTAAAATTTCGGACGTTATTCATATGAACGATATTTTGAGAAAGCTCGGCGCAAAGGTGTCCTTTCAGGGCGGAAACGTTTACATTTCAAGCGAAAACGCCGTGGAACAGGACATTTCTTCCCATCTCACACGGGAGCT
>JAFTRD010000057.1 GCA_017462425.1 Clostridia bacterium
CTGTTGGTGTACGACCGTGCAACCAAGGGTATAGAGCATAAAATTTTTCGGGATATTGCCGATTATCTTCACGCAGGCGACGTTTTGGTGGTGAATAAAACCCGTGTTATCCCTGCCCGCACCTACGCTATAACCGAGCACGGCGGCGTGGTAGAGGTATTGCTCTTAAAACGCCACGATATTCATACCTGGGAAGTATTGATGAAACCGGGAAAAAAGGGAAAAATCGGCGCTCGCTTTACGATAAACGAAGAGTTGTCGTTTACGGTCAAAGATATTACGGACAGCGGCGAGCGGATTATCGAATTTTCCTACGACGGCGTGTTTGAGGAAATTCTGCAAAAGGTGGGCACCATGCCCTTACCGCCCTATATAAAGGAGAAGCTCAAAGACCAGAAACGCTATAACACCGTATACTCCAAAACGGACGGTTCGGCGGCAGCGCCCACGGCGGGCTTGCATTTTACCGAAGAGCTATTGCAAAAATTAAAAGATAAGGGCGTGCAGATAGCCGAAGTACTTTTACACGTGGGGTTGGGCACCTTCCGTCCGGTAAAAGAGGATATTATTACCGAGCATAAAATGCATTCCGAATACTATGAAATCTCCGAAGAGTCGGCTATCGTTATCAACGCCGCAAAACGAGAGGGCAGACGGGTAATTGCCGTGGGTACGACCTCGGTCAGAACTTTAGAAACGGTAGCGGATAACAAGGGCATGGTACGCCCGTGCAGCGGAAATACCGAAATATTCTTATATCCGCCCTATCGAATGAAATGCGTGGATGCGCTCATCACCAACTTCCATTTACCCGAAAGCACGCTCATCATGCTGGTGGCCTGTCTGACGGGCAGAGAGGAAATTTTACAAGTTTACGAAACGGCGGTCAAAGAAAATTACAGATTTTTCTCGTTTGGCGACGCCGTATTCATTCGCTGAAAAGCCAAAAGCAAAAAGTTAAAGATATAGGGAACACCGATACATGAACAACGAATTTTTTTCTTTTGAACTGATAAAAACCGACCCGGAAACGGGCGCGCGTGCCGGCGTTTTGCATACTCCGCACGGAGATATAGAGACCCCCGTATATATGCCCGTGGGTACGCAGGCAACGGTCAAGGGTATGTTCCCTCGGGACTTAAAGGAGGCAGGCTCGCAAATCGTGCTCGCCAATACCTATCATTTATATATGCGTCCCGGCGACGAGCTGGTAAAAGCGGCGGGCGGCTTGCATAAATTCATGAACTGGGACAAGCCCATTTTAACGGACAGCGGCGGGTTTCAGGTATTTTCGCTTGCCGATCTCAATAAAATTACGGACGACGGCGTATGGTTTTCCTCCAACGTGGACGGCTCCAAGCACTTCTTCACGCCCGAAAAGGCAATGCAGGTAGAAGAAAATCTCGGCGCCGATATCATCATGGCGTTCGACCAGTGCAGCGAATACGGCTACACGCACGAACAGGCGAAAATTGCCATGGAACGCACGAGTCGTTGGCTGGAACGCTGCGCAAATTACCATAAAGACCCCAAACAGGCGCTCTTTCCCATCGTGCAGGGGAATATGTACGAGGATCTGCGTGCGGAAAGTCTGGCAAGATGTATCCCTTACGCCAAGCACGGCATTGCCATCGGCGGACTTTCGGTAGGCGAGCCAAAGGATATCATGTATTCGCTTTTAAGCTTTTTACAGCCCAAGCTCCCCACCGACGTACCCCGTTACCTCATGGGCGTAGGTTCGCCCGATTGCTTGATAGAGGGTACGC
>JAFTRD010000058.1 GCA_017462425.1 Clostridia bacterium
CCAGAGACCGTGATACCGGCATAAAAGGAACGGTTTTTGCGGTAGGCGGCGAGCAGCTCATCGACCGTGACCGATTGGCCGCCTGCCATCTGCCAGGTGTCGGGGTTATGGCAATACTGACAGCGCAGGGGACAGCCCTGCAAAAACACCACGAACCGAATTCCCGGTCCGTCTACCGTACCAAACGATTCAAACGAATGTATTTTTCCTGTCATATTAACCCTTTCATATTAACCCTTGCCTCCGTGGCAAAACAAAGAAGAAATAAATTTCTTTCTTTGTACATGGGCATTATAACACAGCCGCAGGCGGTTGTCAACCGGCTGGGGGGATTAAAATTTTTTCAAACGGCAAAAATAAGGCGGTAAATTTATCCGTTTTTTTAAGCGGTTTTTTTCAGTACTCCACGTCGCCTATCACGCCGCCGCCTAAGCACAGGTCGTCCTTATACAGCACGGCAAACTGTCCTTCGGTTACCGCGCGCTGTTTATCTTCAAATTCAATGCGCACGTGCGTGGGGTCTTTTACCGTTACCAGCACTTTTTGCTCGTCCTGACGGTAACGGAATTTTGCGTTACATTCAAAGACGGTCTGTTCGGGCAGGTCGGGAATCCAGTTAAAGGTATCGGCGCTGCACGCCTTGGAATACAGCGGACTTTCATCCCCGTGGGATACGTAGAGGATATTGTTTTGTAAATCTTTTTTCAGCACGAACCAGCGTCCGTCCTCGCCCTTCACGCCGCCAAGCCCCAAGCCTCTGCGCTGACCGATGGTGTAGTACATCAGTCCGATATGCTCGCCCACCTGCTTCCCGCTCGCGTCCAGTATTTTTCCGGGCATGGCAGGGAGATAGGTCTGTAAAAACTTCCTAAAATTTCTTTCGCCTATAAAGCATATTCCCGTAGAATCCTTCTTCTTCGCCGTGGCAAGAGAGTAGCGCTCGGCAAGGCGGCGCACCTCGGGCTTTGGCAAATCTTGTAACGGAAACAGCACCCCGTCCAGCTGTTTTTGTGAAAGCTGGTTTAAAAAATAGGTCTGGTCCTTGTTCTGGTCCACGGCTTTTTTAAGGTAATGCTTTCCGTTTTCATGAATAATTCCGCAGTAGTGTCCCGTGGCGATGAAGTCTGCTCCAAGCGTTTTTGCGTAGTCCTTAAAGGGCGCAAATTTAATTTCCCGGTTGCATAAAACGTCGGGGTTAGGGGTTCTGCCCGCCTTGTATTCGGCAAGGAAATAGGAGAACACTCTGTCCATATATTCCTTGGCAAAGTTGACGGTGTAATAGGGAATATCCAAAAGAGCAGAAACCCGTCTTACGTCGGCGTAATCCTCCTCGGCGGAGCAAGCGCCGCTTACGTCGTTCTCCTCCCAGTTCAGCATAAAAAGTCCTATTACGTTGTACCCCTGTTCTTTCAAAAGCAGCGCGGCAACGGAGGAATCCACCCCTCCGCTCATGCCCACCACCACGGTTTTTTTAGACATAAAAGGTATATCGCTCCCGCATTTTTAAAAATATTATAGCATAACTTAAAAAAAAGATAAAATATTTTTTGCAATATTTCAAAAAAGATGCTATAATGTAGCGGTAAAAAAGTTTTATATCTTACGCACCCGTAGCTCAGTTGGATAGAGCACAGGCCTCCGACGCCTGGTGTCGTTGGTTCGAATCCAATCGGATGCACCAAAAAACAGGAATGGTTCATCCATTCCTGTTTTTTGGTGTTTTCGGTTCCACTGTCGAATCAGAGGTTCAAAAAATTCGCCGACAGAAGAATTTTCTTTGCCGAGGGCTCCCGTTTACGGGAAACGGCAATGCCCAGTCGGGTGTACCAAGAAGAAACGGCTTTTCAGCCGTTCTCTCTTTTTTAATATTATGCAAGCCTTTCCGGCTATCAATGAAAAGTCCTCCTCTCCCGAAAATCTCGTCAAAATTCCTCAAAAAACACCCCTTGACAATGCC
>JAFTRD010000059.1 GCA_017462425.1 Clostridia bacterium
CTTACACGCGCTAAGAACGCAGGGATTCCCACGGCGGTGGTTACCAAAAAGCAAACGGGTTCGCAAGAGGCGTTTGAACGGGAAATCAAGCGTATTTTAGAGGAAAACGGCATAGAACTCATCGTTTTAGCCGGCTTTATGTCCATTTTAAGCGAAGCGTTTACCTCCGCATACCCCAAACGCATCATCAACGTACACCCGTCCTTAATCCCGTCCTTTTGCGGTAAGGGATTTTACGGCTTACACGTGCACGAGGCGGCGCTTTCTTACGGCGTAAAGGTAACGGGCGCAACCGTACATTTCGTCAACGAAATTCCCGACGGCGGACAGATTATTTTGCAAAAAGCCGTCAAGGTTCAAAAGGGCGATACGCCTGAAAGGTTGCAAAAGCGGGTAATGCAGCAGGCGGAATGGAAAATTTTACCCAAGGCCTGCGAAAAAGTAGCCAAAGAAATTGCAAAACAAGGAGAAAATTATGAATATATATAAAATTCACGACATCGGCGAGCTCATCAACGACAAGTCCTCCGTCGGCAGAGGCATCGTCATCGGCAAAAGCGCCGACGGCAAAAAGGCCGTTTCGGCTTACTTTATCATGGGCAGAAGTGAAAATTCCCGTAACCGTGTATTCATCGAAAAGGACAACGGCGACGTCATCACCGCGCCCTTTGACGAAAGCAAGGTGGAGGACCCTTCCTTAATCATCTATTCCGCTATCCGTAAATATGAGAACAAGCTCATCGTCACCAACGGCGATCAGACGGACACCATTTACGACGGGTTAAAAGAGGGGAAGTGCTTTTGCAAGAGCTTAAAAACCCGCGCGTTCGAGCCGGACGCTCCCAACTTCACCCCCCGTATCAGCGGTATGCTCACCTTTGAGGACGGTGATTTTGCCTATAAAATGAGCATTTTGAAATCGGCAGACGAAAAGGGCACGGCTTGCAACAGATATATGTTCGATTATACGGCAATCGCAGGCATGGGGCACTTCATTCATACCTACGTATGCGACGGCAACCCCATTCCCACCTTCCAGGGCGAGCCTGAACGAGTGGTAATTCCCAACGATATCGACGAGTTTACCAAAACTATCTGGGAAAACCTGAACGAAAGCAATAAAATCTCTCTCTACGTTCGTTATACCGATCTTGAAACGGGCAAGGAAGAGAACAGAATGATCAATAAAAACAACTAATTTATAAATAAATATATCAGCGCAAATTAAGGAGAAATACGTTACATGAAAGAATTTGAATTGAAGTATGGCTGTAATCCCAATCAAAAGCCTTCCCGTATCTTTATGCAGGACGGCGGCGAGCTTCCCATCGAGGGGCTCAACGGTAGACCGGGTTATATAAATTTTTTAGACGCTTTCAACAGCTGGCAGCTCGTAAAAGAAATTAAAGACGCTTTGGGCATGCCTGCGGCTACTTCCTTCAAGCACGTCAGCCCCACGTCGGCGGCAGTCGGCACGAAATTACCCGAAAAACTGAAAAAAGCCTGCTTCGTAGACGACATTGAGGGCTTGGACGACTCTCCCTTGGCTTGCGCTTACGCCCGTGCCAGAGGTACGGACAGAATGTCCTCGTTCGGCGACTGGATCGCCCTCTCCGACACCTGCGACGTAACCACGGCAAAGCTCATCAAGCGTGAAGTGTCGGACGGTGTTATCGCGCCCGATTACGAGCCTGAGGCGTTGGAAATTTTAAAACAGAAGAAAAAGGGCAACTATAACGTAGTAAAAATCAATCCCGACTACGTACCCGCTGCAATCGAGCAAAAACACGTATACGGTATTACGTTTGAGCAAGGCAGAAACGACGCTAAAATCAACGCCGACTGGCTGAAAAATATAGTTACCGAGAATAAAGACCTGCCCGAAAGCGCAAAGCGTGACTTGATTATTGCGCTCATTACCTTAAAATACACCCAGTCCAACTCCGTATGCTATGCGGTAGACGGTCAGGCAATCGGCGTAGGCGCAGGTCAGCAGTCCCGAATCCACTGCACCCGTTTGGCTGGCGGTAAGGCAGACAACTGGCATTTACGCCAGAGCGATAAGGTGCTCAATTTACCCTTCAAAAAGGAAATCGGCAGACCGGACAGAGATAACGTTATCGACGTTTACATCTCCGATACCGCCGAGGACGTATTGGCAGAGGGAAACTGGCAGAAATTCTTTACAAAACAGCCCGCTCCATTCACTTCGGAGGAAAAGAAGTCGTATTTAAGTCAAATCAAGGGCGTAGCGCTGGGTTCGGATGCGTTCTTCCCGTTCGACGACAACGTAATCCGTGCCGGCAGAAGCGGCGTAAGCTATATCGCCCAGCCCGGTGGCTCTACCCGTGACGATCTGGTTATCAAATCCTGCGACGAGCACGGTATGGTCATGGCGTTTACCGGATTAAGACTTTTCCACCATTAATCGGCTGAGAGGAGTATAAAGATGAAAATAATGGTCGTCGGTGGCGGCGGCAGAGAGCACGCCATCATCAAAAAACTAAAAGAAAATAAATCCGTTGAAGAAATTTTTGCGCTGCCCGGCAACGGCGGCATCGCCGCAGACGCTACCTGCGTGAATATCGGCGCAAAAGATATTGCGGGCATAGCGGCTTTTGCCAAGGAAAACAAAATCGACTTCGCCGTGGTTGCGCCCGACGATCCGTTGGTTTTGGGCGCGGTGGACGCATTGGAAGAAATCGGCGTGCCCTGTTTCGGCCCCAACAAACGTGCGGCAATCATCGAGGGCAGTAAAATTTTCTCCAAAAACCTCATGAAAAAATACTCTATTCCCACGGCGGCGTACGAAGTATTCGAGGACATGCAAAGCGCTTTAACTTATCTCGACACGGCTCCGATTCCCACGGTCATCAAGGCAGACGGCTTGGCGCTTGGCAAGGGCGTCGTCATTGCGCAGACGAGGGAAGAGGCAAAGGCAGCAATCAAGGAAATGATGCAGGATAAAAAATTCGGCGACAGCGGCAGTAAGGTCGTTATCGAAGAATTTTTAACCGGTCCCGAGGTCTCCGTTCTCTCGTTTACGGACGGCAAAACGGTTGTGCCTATGGTTTCTTCTATGGACCACAAGCGCGCGCACGACAACGACGAGGGTTTAAATACGGGCGGTATGGGTACGGTAGCCCCCAATCCCTACTATACCGAAGAGATTGCCAAAGAATGTATGAACAGCATCTTCCTGCCCACCATGCACGCAATGAACGAAGAAAACAGAACCTTTAAAGGCTGTCTGTATTTCGGTTTAATGCTCACCCCCAACGGTCCCAAGGTGATCGAATACAACTGCCGCTTCGGAGATCCCGAAACGCAGGTAGTATTGCCCCTTTTAAAGAGTGATTTACTCACAATCATGCAGGCGGTTGCAAACGGTACGCTCAGCGACGTTGAAGTGGAGTTTTCTTCCGGCAACGCTTGTTGCGTGGTCATTGCCTCCAAGGGCTATCCGCAGTCCTATCAGAGCGGTTTTGAAATGGAACTTCCCGAATGTAAAGAGGGAGAATACGTCTTCGTAGCGGGCGCAAAGAAAGAGGAAAACAAATTACTTTCCGCTGGCGGCAGAGTATTGGGCGTAACGGCAACGGGCAATACCTTACCCGAGGCAATCGACAGCGCCTACGCTTTAGCAAAACAGGTTCAATTTGAAAACGGCTTTATGCGCAGCGACATCGGTCAGCGGGCGCTCAAAGCGTATAACGATCAATAAGGAAAAAGTTTTATGGTATACAGAATTTACGTAGAAAAGAAAGCGGAGCTTGCGCACGAGGCGAAAGCGCTTTTAAATGAAATAAACAACATTTTATCCATTCAGAGTTTAAAACAGTTACGTCTTTTCAACCGCTACGACGTGGAGAATATCGAAAAAGAGTTATTCGATTACGCAACCGTTTCGGTGTTTTCCGAACCGCAGCTCGATATCGTAACCACAAAGCTCCCTGAAGATAAGGCGTATATATTCGCTGTGGAATATCTGCCCGGTCAGTTCGACCAGCGTGCCGACTCTGCGGCGCAGTGTATTCAAATCATCTCCCAAAAAGAGCGTCCCTTGGTAAAAACGGCAAAGGTGTATATGCTGTACGGCGACCTCACCGAGGAAGAAATTGCCACCGTTAAAAAACACGTCATCAACCCCGTGGAGGCAAGAGAGGCTTCTTTGGGCGAGGTGGAAAC
>JAFTRD010000060.1 GCA_017462425.1 Clostridia bacterium
ACGGTTAAAGACTGGAGTTCCTGGGGGATTGATATAGGATACGAGGATCCCAATGCAGGGTCTATCTGGTCCAGCGTAATCAGCATGTTCGGCATTGTCCTCGTCTGCGTTATCTTCTATGTAATCATCAGCCAGACTGCAGGCGGTGGAAGTAAAGCGCTCAGCTTTGGCAAAACCAAGGCGAAAATAAGCACCAATATTAAGGTGCGTTTTTCGGACGTTGCGGGCGCAGAGGAAGAGAAGGAAGAGTTACAGGAAATTACCGAATTTTTAAAGAATCCGCACAAATTTTCTGATTTAGGCGCAAGGATTCCCAAGGGCGTTCTGCTGGTAGGGCCTCCGGGAACGGGTAAAACGTTATTTGCAAAGGCGGTAGCCGGTGAAGCGGGCGTTCCTTTCTTCTCGGTTTCGGGTTCAGACTTTGTGGAAATGTACGTCGGCGTAGGCGCTTCACGTGTACGTGACTTATTTGAAATAGCAAAACGCAACCAGCCTTGTATTATTTTCATCGACGAAATCGACGCCGTGGGCAGAGAGCGTGGCGCAGGTCTTGGCGGTGGTTCGGACGAAAGAGAACAGACTCTCAACCAGATTCTCGTTCAAATGGACGGCTTTGAATCCAACGAAGCGATTATCGTTATGGCGGCAACCAACCGTTCGGACGTTCTCGACCCTGCTTTGATGCGACCCGGACGTTTTGACAGAAAAATCATGGTCAATCTTCCCGACGTAAAGGGCAGAGAAGCGATATTAAAGGTACACGCACGCAACAAGCCCTTGGCTCCCGACGTGAACTTCAAGACCATAGCCCGTATCACCAGCGGTTTCTCGGGCGCCGACCTTGAAAACCTTTTAAACGAAGCGGCAATCCTGGCGGCAAGAGCGAATAAAAAGCTCATCGGCAATCCCGATCTTTACGAGGCGGTCAATAAAGTGGAAATGGGACCTGCGAAGAAGAGCCGCGTGGTAACCGAAGCGGATAAGCGTGTTACGGCGTATCATGAAGCCGGTCACGCCATCATCAATCAGCTTTCTTCTCGTTGCGGCACGGTACACGAGGTCACCATTATCCCCCGAGGAAACGCCGGCGGCTTCACGGCGTACCGTCCCGACACGGACGATCAGTTCTATACCAAGAACCAGTTAAAAGACAGAATTTGCATGTCGCTTGGCGGTCGCGCGGCGGAAGAGATCGTTTTAAAAGACGTAACGCAGGGCGCATGCGGCGATATACAGAGCGCCTCCGCCATTGCCCGTGAAATGGTTACCGTTCTGGGCATGAGCGAGAAATTGGGATTAATCGCCTACGGCGACAGCAGACCGGTATTCATCGGCAAGCAGCTGGGCCGCTCCCAGGAATACAGCGAACAGACTGCGGCGCTCATTGACGAAGAAGTGCGCAGTATCGTGGAAGAACAGCACGCCCGAGCCGTTCAGCTCCTCACCGAGCACCGCTCCGCCTTGGACAATATGGCGCGCGTTCTCGTAGAGCGTAAAACCATCTACACCGAAGAGGTGGATATGCTTGTCAAGGGCGCAACGGTGGAAGAAGTGTTAAAGGCGATGGACGAACGGGATAAAACCTCGGGCGGCAACCCCTTTGCCCGCTTTGAAGCCTCCGCTTCCGCTCAAAATCAGGCGCCGGACGCAGCAGCGAAAGAGAAAGCTGAACCGGACGCAGCGGTGAAAGAAAAATCCGAGCCTTCCGTAGCCCCCGTTGATAAAGAAGAAAAAACCGACGGCGCTTTGGACGCAGACGAAAAGATGGGTGCGTCTTCTAAAGATAGCGATACCGACAAGTCGGGCGAGGGTGAATTTGCTACGGACGCAACCTCCGATAAAAAGGACGACCAAAAGGGCGAAACTGGCGAAAGCGGCGAAAGCAGTGAAAAATAGCGAAAAGGGCAAGGATGGTAAGACGGAATAAATCCGTTTTCCGTTCCGAACCCCCCGAAAAGCCCGAAGAAATAACTCGAAGAAATAACTCGAAAAAAACAATCCGAGATAATAACAGCAAAGGAAAAAGAGATTATGGGAAAAGTTATATAGTTTTCAAACCAAAAGGGCGGCGTCGGCAAGACGACCTCCTGCGTAAACTTATCGGCGTATTGCGCAGCGGCAGGCAAGAAGGTGCTGCTCATCGACATTGATCCGCAGGGCAACGCCACCACCGGTCTGGGTTTCACGAAAAGCAGCTTAAAGAAGTCCGTATACAACGTTCTCATTGACGACGAGCCGATTGAAGAGAGCATTTTTGCGACCAACGTAGAAAACCTGTTCATTCTTCCCGCGAATATTGATTTGGCGGGCGCAGAGGTTGAATTGGTGTATAAGCGTGGCAGGGAACGGGTGCTGCGCAACGCTTTGGAATCCGTGAGAAAGGACTACGATTTTATTTTCATCGACTGTCCGCCCTCTCTTGGGCTTTTGACCATCAACGCAATGGTAGCGACGGATGCGGTAATCATTCCCATTCAGAGTGAATATTACGCATTGGAGGGCTTGACCCAGCTGATGAACTCCATTTCGCTCGTCAAGCAGTCCTTGAACAAGAGCTTAAAGGTGGAGGGCGTACTCTTGACGATGTACGACAACCGCTCGCTCATTTCCCGTCAGATTTCGGCGGAAATACGAAAATATTTCACCAAAAAGGTCTATGAAATCGTCATTCCCCGTAACATTCGTTTAGCGGAAGCGCCCTCGCACGGTAAGCCCGTTATGCTGCATGATAATAAATGTATGGGCGCGCGTGCGTATAAGGCGTTTGCGGACGAATTTTTAGGCAAGCAGTAAACGCATAGTCGGCGTTTCTCCGCTTACGTGCGAAAGGTTAGTCTTTTACAAGAAATCTTTCGATTGCGTTAACTTTTACGCCCCACGGGCAAGGCCCCAAACGGGGGGCAAGTAACAATTTTTTTACAACGGTTCCGCCTTTTTTGGGTGAGAATAAAAGAACGTAATTTTTTTGGCAACGAATAAAAAAATACAAATAAAAAAACGAAAGATATTCGGAGTGAAGAAAAAATGGCAACGATAGGTTTAGGCAGGGGGCTTGCGGCGTTATTTTCCGATACGGAAGAGGCGTACGAAAACGCCCAAAACGAGGGCTTAAAAGCGGAGAGCGGTGTCGGCGTTAAGAGCGCAAAGGGCGGCGTAACGGAATTGTCCTTGGACGATTTGTATCCCAATCCCGACCAGCCTCGTAAGGCGTTTGACCAGAACGCCTTGAGCGAGCTGTCCGCCTCTATCAAGGAACACGGCGTCATCATGCCCATCATCGTCAATAAAGAACCTGACGGTCGGTATATGATTATTGCAGGCGAAAGAAGATTCCGTGCGGCGAAAATGGCAGGTCTTACCACTGTGCCCACCATCGTCAAGGAATATACGCCTCGCCAGATAGAGGAAATTTCCCTCATCGAGAACTTACAGCGAGAGGACTTAAACCCCATCGAGGCGGCAACCGCCATGAAGCGTCTGATGGAGGAATACCGCCTCACGCAGGAGGATCTGGCAGAGCGCATCGGTAAATCCCGTCCTGCAATCACCAACACGCTGCGGCTTTTAAGTCTGCCGACGGAAATCGTGGAACTGGTACGTACGGGTAAGCTTTCTTCAGGTCACGCCCGTGCGCTCATCACGCTGCCGCAGGACGTACAGCTTCAGTTCGCCCGTCAGGCGGTGAAAGAGGGATTCTCCGTCCGTCAGATGGAAAAGCTGGTCAAGGACTATATCAATCCGCCCGAAATTACGCAGAGAAAGAAGGACGAAATGGCGGCGAGAGCTTCCGTAGAGTTCAAAAATCTCATCGAGCGCATGCGATTTAACTTCAAGACAAAGGTATCCTTCATCGGCTCGGAAAAGAAGGGAAGAATTTATATCGACTACTATTCCCGTGACGATCTGGACAGAATTTTTGAAATTTTGGATATTATAGAAAGACAGGAATAAGAATAAGAAAGGAATAGGAATAATTTTTCTTTTATGCAATTTGAACCTTTAACGGAGCAAAGCCTGGAAAGTCTTACTCCCTATTTTGCACAACAGACCACACGCATGAGCACCTACTCCGGCGCCTACCAGTTTATGTGGAACAGAGAATTGTTTTCGCCCGATTACGCAATAGTCGGGCGTTGCGTCGTGTTCAAGGGTCGTCGTGGCGGAAAAAACTATTTCTTCTACCCCGTTTCCCGTGGCGGCAACGTAGACGAGGAGCTGGAGGCAATAGAGGAAATTGAAAAATATTGCCGCAAGAATTATTACAAATTGCAATTTACCAACGTTCCCGAGGAGCGTGTAGGGCTGTTATGCAGCCGCTACGCTTCGGGTATGCACGTGGAAACCGTGCGTACGTGGTACGATTATCTGTACGAAACCAAGGATTTTAAGACGTTTGCCGGCAAAAAATTCAGCGGTCAGCGCAACCATATCAATAAATTTTACCGTACCTATCCGGACGCTGCGTTTAAAATTTTTCAGCCCGGGGACGAGAAGAAAATTCTTGACTTTTTAAACGAGTTTGAAAAAACACAGTTCCGTAAAGACGATTATATGGCGGTGAAGGAGCTGAGCATGGTCAAAAAGCTCGTACCCAACTTCACCCGATTCAACCAATGCTGCGGCTATATGGAGGCAGGGGGGAAAATTATATCGGTAGCGGCAGGCGAGGTCTGCGGCGATACGCTCATGCAGCACGTAGAAAAAGCGCTGCGGGGCTACGAGGGGGTATACCCCGCCACGGCGCAGGCGTTTGTACGAGCCTTTGCGGACGAGGGCGTGAAATATTTAAACCGTGAGGACGACGCAGGCGATTTGGGCTTGAGAAAATCCAAGCTGCAATACAACCCCTGCGGCATGGTGAAAAAATATACCCTGGAGGTGGACAAGCCCTTAAAGCAGGTTAAAACGCTACCCGTCATCCGCAGCGAACGTTTACGCATTGCAAAAATTCATAAACGGGATAAAGAGGCGTATTTTGCCTTGGCGTCCGACGTAGAACGCAACCGCTGGTGGGGGTACGATTACCGCAACGACCTCAAGGGCAAAACGCCCGACGCCGATTATTTTTTAAATATCATTCGTCGGGACTTCCGTCAGCGAAATGAAATGGCGTTAGGCGTTTTTTTGGACAAAACGCTCATCGGCGAGGCGGTACTGCACAATTTCAGCTATACGGGCGAAGCGGAGGTCGGCGCAAGGCTTTTGCCCGAATACGAGGGCAAGGGCTACGCAAGAGAGGCTCTTAAAGCGCTTACCGATTACGCATTTTCCGTCTTAGCCGTGGAGCGTGTGCAGGCAAAATGCTTCAAAGAAAACGCCCGTTCCCGAAGAATGCTGGAGGGGGCGGGGATGCGTTTTTGCGGTGAGGACGAAACCTTTTATTATTTCTACCGCACCGCCGCAACGTAATAAAACGTAATAAAACGTAATAAAAAGTAATAATAGGAAATAATAGAAAACGGACGGTTGAAACGATTGACGGACTGCGTGAAATGTAATATAATAAAAACGTGGGGAAAAAGAAAAACAAGAGATAAATTTTTAAGGAAGGTAGCAACTCGAACATGATTACGAACCTCAAAGAAATTAAGTTATTTGCAGGCAACGCCAACCGCCCTTTGGCTGAGAAAATTGCCAAAAAACTCGGCATTAAACTGGGCGAAATGGAGCTCAACGCTTTCTCTGACGGAGAAATTAACTGTAATATCAAAGAATCGGTCAGAGGCAGAGACGTATTCTTAATTCAGTCCACCTCTACGCCCGTCAACGACAGTTTGATGGAACTTCTCATCATGATCGACGCCGCCAAACGTGCGAGCGCAGGTCGTGTTACCGCCGTTATGCCTTATTTCGGCTATGCCCGTCAGGACAGAAAGGCGCGCGCAAGAGATCCCATTACGGCAAAGCTCATCGCCGACCTTCTCACCAGCGCAGGCGCCGACAGAGTGCTTACCATGGATCTGCACGCAGACCAAATCCAGGGTTTCTTCGATATTCCCGTGGACAATCTGCACGGCGCTCCTATTTTAATGAATTATTTTGCAACCAAGGGTGACGTGGAATGCGTCGTTTCTCCCGACGTCGGTAGCGTAAAGCGCGCCAGAAAGGTAGCGGAAACTCTCGGCGTTCCTCTCGCCATTATCGATAAACGTCGTCCCAAGGCAAACGTCATGGAGGTTATGTGCATCATCGGTGACGTTTCCGGCAAGAAATGTCTCATGATCGACGACATGATCGATACGGCAGGCACCATTTGCCAGGGCGCACAGGCGCTGAAAGACGCAGGCGCAACGGGCGTTTACGCAGGCTGTTCTCATGGCGTGTTAAGCGGTCCCGCTATCGAAAGATTGGCAAAATCTGCAATTGATAAGGTAATCTTCCTCGACACCATCAATATTCCCAAGGAAAAGATGATCGATAAATTTAAAATCCTCTCCACGGCGGATATTTTTGCTGCGGCTATCGACACCATCTACCTCGATAAGCCCATGAGCAGACTCTACGACTAAGATTAATATATTATAAGGAATAGAAAAGCGGTTCTTCTAAAAGGGAAGAACCGCTGTTTGTTTTTGTATTCATTTTTTTGTGGGTGTAAAAGCATATTCCTTATTATATATATAGGGCGAATATACAGGCGAACGGAAAGA
>JAFTRD010000061.1 GCA_017462425.1 Clostridia bacterium
CCGTTGCCGTAGCTCGAATGGTTTCTTTATATTCTATGGACGGATCTTTCAGTAAAACGGTTACGCCGAACTTGGATTTAAGCCTTTTACCCAATACCTCCAGCTGCGTTTCACCCTGACCGGAGAGTAGCATTTCGCCCGTCACCTTACTCTTATGTACGGAGAACGTATAATCCTCCTCGGCAAGACGCTGTAAGCCTTGGAAAATCTTATCCTCTTCGCCGTTCTTTTCAGCAAACGCCGCCATGGTTAAAACGGGCTTGGGGAAGTGAATGTTATCGAATAAAACGGGATGTGAATTATCGCAGAGCGTATCCCCCGTAACCGTACAGGACAGTTTACCCAGCGCTACGATGTCGCCCGAGGACGCCTCGGATACGCTTTCCAGCTTTTTACCCTTTATCTGGTAGATAAGACCTATCTTTTCTTCCTGTTCGGCACGGGAATTGAATACAACGCTACCCGATTTTAAGGAACCACGGTAAATTTTAACGTAACTGATTTTACCTGCGTAGGGGTCGATAACCGTCTTGAAGACCTGTGCGGCAAAGGGTGCGTTTTCTTCACACATTATGCTGACCATTTCGTCCTCTTTCAGGTCGGTGGCAAGCATGGCGCTTCTGTCTGCCGCCGCAGGCATGTACTGCACGATCTCGTTCATCAAATTGATGACGCCCTTGTTCTGCAGCGCGCTGCCTGCCATGACGGGGATCGTGTTCATGGTGGCAATACCTCTGCGGATACCGTGAATGATCTCTTCCTTGGAAAGCGTGCCTTCTTCAAAATATTTATCCAGTAAAATATCGTCGTTTTCCGCCGCCGTTTCGGTGAGCTGCGCCTGCATTTCCTCCAATTCTTTTGCCATATCGGCAGGAATGGGTATCTCCTGCGGACCGGTTTGGGTAAATTCAAAAGCCTTTTCGGAGAGTGCGTTTACAAAGCCCTGCATTTTACCGTCACGCATGATGGGAAGCTGAATGGGCGCTAATTTGCTGGGATATTTTTCCTTTAAAGCCTCAACCGTACCTATATAGTCTGCATTTTCCTTATCCATACCGTTGATAAAGATAATCAAGGGCTTGGAAAGACGCAGACAGTAATCCACGACGCTCTCTGCGCCGATGGGAATAACGCCGTTGGCGCCGATAACCAAAAGCGCGCCGCCCGCTGCGCTTAAGCCCTCGTGACGCTCGCCTTCAAAGTCGTAAAAGCCGGGTAAATCGAGAAGATTTATTTTTACACCTTTCCACGTGGTATGAGCGCAAGTCAGATTGACCGACATTTTGCGCTGTATTTCCTGTTCATCGAAATCCATAACCGTGTTGCCGTCTAAGACCTTGCCCATACGGTCGATACTGCCGCCGTTGAACAACATTGCCTCGCACAGCGTGGTTTTTCCCTCGCCGCTGTGACCGATTACCGCTATGTTACGGATATCCTTTGCCGATATGCTCATTTTGTGTTTCCCCCTTGGGTCTGATTGATACTCAACAAGTAATTCAAATGTTGGCTGGTAACATTATATTATACTTTATAACATTTTTCAAGGGGTTTTTAAAAAATTTATAGAATTATTTTTTATGAAAAAAGGCGCCGTCTTCTAGGGCGCCCATTTTTCTGTATTGATTTGTATTGATTTGTATTTATTTTACTGATAAAACTCGGTTTTGGTAAGTCTGGACATGAGCCGAGGAATTAAATCGAGACATTTTTGTTTATGATTTTCCACTTCGCCGTAGCAAACTTCGTACACGGCGCCCGTTAAAGGCAAGTCTACGCCGTACTTTTCACCCAAGGCTTTCATTGCCTTGGAGGTGGACACGCCCTCGGCGAGCTTTTCAAATTTATTCCCCTTTACCAGCATTTCGCCGTACGTTCTGTTGTGCGAATATTCGGAAAACAGCGTGGTTTCATAGTCGCCCAGATGCGCCAAGCCGTAGGCGGACAGCTCGTTTCCGCCCATCGCTTTGATTAAACGGGCAACCTCTCTTGCGCCACGGCTCATCAACGGGCCCTTTAAGGAAACGTAACCGCAGCCGTCTAAAACGCCTGCAATGATGCCCATGACGTTTTTTGCCGCCGCACCGATCTCCGTGCCGATTAAATCGTCACCGTAATAGAAACGGATTAAATCGCTTTTAAAGTTATCGGCAAGGTAGCGCTTTAACCGATCGTTTTGAGAGTCGATGACCATACAGTTGGGAATACCCTGCGTGAACGCCTGAATGTGCCCAGGACCTACCCAAACGGCAATACGCATGGGGTCGATACCACTCTGCACGAGCACCTCGGAAAGACGGCAGCCCGTGGAAATTTCAATGCCCTTCATACAGAGCACGAAATTTTTATCGGACACGTCGTAGGCGGTAATTCTTTGCATAAACCCACGAAGCCCCTGCGAGCTGATGGAAATAACGATAATTTCGGCGTGCTCCACGGCTTCTTGTAAATCGCAGGTCAGATGAATACGTTTATCCAGCTCTACGTATTCGTTTTTACCCGTATTTTTAAGAACCTGGTACGAATAATCGTCCTCCGGGCCCCAGGAATATACGTCGTATCCCTTATTTGCCAGATACCAGGCAATAAACGAGCCCCATCTGCCACAACCGAGTACGGAAATTTTCATAATATGTTTACTCCAAATTATAATGATTATAATTAAATTTGTTTTCGTTCTAAAAGCGCACGTGCGAGCGTTACGTCGTCGGTGTATTCTATTTCCGAACCGATAGGCACGCCTCGGGCGATACGGGTAACCGTGACACCGAGCGGCTTTAGAATTTTTGCAATATACATTGCCGTAGCATCGCCCTCTACGTTGGCGTCGGTTGCCATGATAACTTCCTTGACGTCTGCGTTTATGCGGGCAAGAAGTTCTTTGATGCGAATATCGTTTGGACCTACGCCGCTCATCGGGTCGATAACGCCGTGCAGAACGTGGTATACGCCCTTATATTCGTGCAGTTTTTCCAGCGCTATGACGTCCTTGGGTTCTTTTACCACGCAAATCAGGCTGCCGTCACGCTTTAAGCATACGTTACAGACCTCGTTTTCGGTAAAATTACCGCAAACCTTACAGTATTTCACCTTCTTTTTAGCGTCTAAAACGGCAGTAGCAAACGCCTTTGCCTCCGAATCCGTCATATCAATAATGCGGTAAGCGTAGCGCTGCGCCGTTTTTCTGCCAACGCCGGGAAGACGGGAAAACTCGTTGATCAGCCGTCCGATAGGGTCGATAAACTCGTCCATGGTTTAAAGAAGTCCTCCCATTCCGCCGAGATTGCCAAACTCACCCATCTGCTCGTTGTATACTTCCTCCGCTTTTTTATAGCCGTCGTTGATTGCCGCCATGATAAGGTCTTCCAGCATTTCAACGTCTTCGGGGTCTACCACCGACTCGTCCAGTTCAATGCCGTTGATGATTTTTTTTGCGTTCATGTATACGACGACCGCTTCACCGCCCGCCGTGCCGACGACCTCCCAATCGTCCAAAAGCGCATCTTTTTCACGCATCTTCTCCTGCATCATCTGCGCATGTTTCATTAAATTCTGCATGTTACCGCCCATGCCGCCCTTGAATCCTGCCATAACGTTTTAAAATCCTCCGTAATATATAATCCGTAATATTATTTATTCTATTTAAATTCATTTCAATTCAATCGGGGTGTCGGAAAAATCCTCTTTTAACCGATTGAGCTTTGCTGAAAAATCGTCCCCCTTCTTGCCCTGAAGGCGAATATCGAACAGAGTAACGCCGATTGCCGAGAGCGCCTCTTTCAACGCCGTAGAATGTTCGGGGCGGTTTAACGATTTAAAGATGGTTTCGCTGGTGGTGGAAAGCACCATGGTATCCCCCTCGAATACGCTTTCCAGCTCCGAACACATGGTAAACAACACGCCGTTGCGGCTGGTTTTACGCAAGGAGCGCAGGAACATACCGAACGCCTTGCTCTTATCCACCGTTCCCGTATTTTCTGCCGTAGCTACGGGCATGGGCGCCGCTTGCTGCGCTTTTGGCGTAACGGGCTCTACCCTGTTTTCCTCCCGTATCTCCCGTACGGGCGGCGCTTCAAAAGCGTAACCGGCGTCAAATATCGGCTCGTCGGGTAAAGGAGGCAGCTCCTCTTCAACGGGTACGTTGTTTTTAGGCGAAAACGCAGGCATGGGGGTAGGCTCTGCCTTGGGTTTCGCTTGTTCGTTTCTCTCGGAAACGGAAGGAGCTTGGGCAACCGTGACCCCATTTTTCAGCATTTCTTCCAAAGCGCCGACACGGGCGAAAAGCGAGTCTAAATTATAGTCCGTTTCGGGCATGCTTGCCTTCATTACCGCCGTTTCCAGCACGATACGAGCCGAAGTGGAGTAACGCAGCTTACTCTCCGCATCGGCGAAAATTTCCAAGGAACGCAGCAGTCTGTGCCCGTCTGCGTTTTCCGCCGTGGTTTTTATCTTTTGATACATCTCTTTTGGCAGGCTTAAAATCTGCTCGGCGTTGCGGCACATTTTGGCAATGGCGCAGTTGTTTAAAAATTGCAGAATATCCTTGACCAAAACGCCGATACCTTTCCCCTCGGCAAGTACCTTTTCGGTGAGCGAGAGCGCCGTGGGCATATCGCCCGTGAGCAAGGCGGCGCAAAGATTACCAGTTAAAAAGAAGTCTGCGCTGCCCAGAACGGCGTTGACGGCTTTATACGTCAGCTTACCGCTTTCATAGGACACGCAAATATCGGCAATGGAGAGCATATCTCTGACGCTGCCTGCGCCCGCGCGGGCAATGGCGGCAACCGCCTCTTCTTCGTAGGGCTTTTCCAGCTGGTCCAGTATTTTCTTTAAATGATTTTCTAAATCCTCCTGCGGAATGAGCTTGAAATCGAACCGCATACAACGGGATAATATGGTTGCGGGAATTTTTTGCGCCTCGGTGGTGGCCAAAATAAACACGGCGTGCTTGGGCGGCTCTTCCAGCGTTTTCAAAAGCGCGTTGAACGCACCGGGCGAGAGCATATGCACCTCGTCCACGATGTATACCTTATACCTGCCGGCCACGGGCGGATATTGCACCTTTTCCCTTAAGTCACGCATCTCGTCTACGCCGTTGTTGGAGGCGGCGTCTATTTCTACGATATCCAGACTGTTGCCAGCGCTCAACGCCTTGCAGGCAGGACATACGCCGCACGCAGAGCCGTTGACGGCATTGGTACAGTTGACCGCGCGGGCAAAAATTTTGGCGATACTGGTTTTACCCGTACCCCGTGGACCGCAAAAAAGATAAGCGTGACCGATTCTATCGTGCGCTATCTGGTTGCGTAGAATTTTTACGATGTGTTCCTGCCGCACCACTCCGTCCAACGTTTCGGGACGGAACGCACGGTACAGCGCAAGATACGCCATAATTTACTCCTTTTTCATTAAAACCTGTATGAGTTTTTTCTTACTGCGTTGCAGCGCGTTGTCTATGCTCTTGGTATCCTTGCCCGTTGCCTCCGCAATCTGTGCGTAGGACATACCGTCCACGTACATGACCACGATCTGAAACTCGAACGAAGAGAGCACTTTGCCTATCTTTTGCAAAAACTCCGTTCTGTCCTCCCCTCGGATAAGCTCCTCCTCGGCGCTATATCCGCCCGTTAAGTCGAAATGGGGAGAAAAGATGGAAATATAGTCGTTGAGGGGGGTATTTTTACCTCTTGCGGCGTGCTTGACCGCATCCATAATACGTCTGGAGATACAAAGATAGGAAAAACTTTTGAAACTGGATTTTACCGATTTTTCCGGATTGTAGGCGTTGATTGCCTCGTACAGCCCGACCATGCCCTCTTGGATTAAGTCCTCCGTCTCACCGCCGGCAAGAAAAAAGCTTCTGGCTCGGGCGCGGACGACGTGTTTATACCGCTCTAACAGCGTGTCGGTGGCGGTTCTATCGCCCTCTTTCGCAAGACGAACCAGCTCTTCGTCGGAGGTTTTTAAAAAATTGCTCATTTTCTTTGGCGCACCGCCTCGTAGCAAGCTATCCCCAGCGCAATGGAGGCGTTTAAGGAATTGACCTTGCCGTACATGGGCAGAGAAAGTATTTTATCGCATTTTTCACGGGTCAACCGCTTCACACCGCTGTCCTCGCCGCCGACGACCAGGGCGATATTCCCCTTTAAATTTTCGCTGTAAATATCCTCGCCGTCCGCTTCCAGACCGTATACCCAGTAGCCGTTTTCCTGTAACAAATCAATCGCCTGATTGAGATTGGTAACCCTTGCCACCTTCATATGCTCGGCTGCGCCTGCGGAGATACGGATAACGCTTTCGTTGACGGTAGCCGAATTTACCTTGGGAATCACCACGCCGTCTGCGCCCGAACATTCCGCCACACGGAGGATAGAGCCGAGATTATGCACGTCCTGAATTCCGTCGCAAAGCACGATAAATCCGTTCCCCTCGCTCTTTTTATCTTTAATAATTTCTTCTAAATCGTAATATTCGTATTCGCCGGTATATGCAATGACGCCCTGATGTCTGCCCGTAATACTCTCTCTATCCAAGGCAGACTTATCTAAAAACTGCACTCGGATATTTTTTTTACGAGCCTCGGCAAAGATACGGCCCAAAGAACCCTGCGCACCCTTTTCCATTAAAATTTTTTCTATTCCCTTGTCCGTTTTCAAAAGCTCTAAAACGGCGTTTCTGCCTTCGGTTTTCATGACTTTATTCCTCTTCTTCCAAGCCTAACAGCTCGTCTATGCGTTCTATCTGTCCCGTAATATACAAAAATCCAAGCACCGCCTCAAACCCCGTCGAACGGTTATACTCGGCAACGGTTGCGCTCTTGCTGCGAGTGCCTTTTTTTGCGTTTCTGCCACGGAGGAAAATTTCCTCTTCTTCCTCGGTAAAGTACGGACGGAGCTTGTCCAACAAAGCGTTCTGTCCGTGCGCCGATACCGTTTGCGAGGTTAATTTTTGCAGCTCCCCCGTCTTATAATCGGTGGAAAGACAGAGCTTTTCACGCACGTAGAGCGAATATACGGCGTCGCCGACGAAGGCGAGCGTGACCGAATTGAGTTGTTTTGCCTTTTGCCTCTCAATGGTGGAACGAATGGAAAACACAGCGCTTTTTAATCCTTGACAATATTTCATTATTCATTATAGCACAAGCGCAGAAAAATTTCAAGTGTATTTTTAACGATTTCCGCATGCATTATACACGCTTGGCGATATACCGAGCGCTTATTGATTGTTTGCCGCCGAGGAAAGGTAGGAGATTACCCCTTTATAGATAGCGTAGGCAATTTTTTCTTTGTATTCCTCGGTGAGAAGCAACGCCTCGTCCTCGGGATTGGAGAGAAAGCCGCACTCGCAGATGACCGAGGTGTAGTTGGTGCAGTTGAGCATATAATAATCCCCCGCAAGCGGCTTGCTTTGTTTGACACATTCGGGCATGGCGTTGAGCTCGGCTTGAATACTGTTGGCAAGCAAAGCCCCCGCCCCGCTGTCTTTGCGGTAAAAAAGCTGCGCGCCCCGACGGGAAGAGCCTGCGTAAGCGTTTTGGTGAATGGATACCATAACCGCCGGAGAGGCGTTTTCTATAATTTCCTTGCGCTTTTGCATATCACGTTTTTTAAAGCCCTTGGTTGCCAGGCCGTAAAGCCCTGCGTCCGTCTTACGGGTGAGAACTACGTTGATGCCTGCCTGTTCAAAATAGACCTGTAATTTTTTAACGATGGAAAGATTGACCTCGCTCTCCTTGATCCCCGTCTTTATTCCCGTTACGCCGCCGTCGATGCCGCCGTGACCTGCATCGAGCACCACGGTCATATTCTGCGTGTCCACTGCGGTTTGAACCAATACCGACAGACAAACGGTTAAGGTAAAAAGAAAACAGACGATGAGCGCGCCCGTTAAAAGAATATAATTTTTGCTGCTTTTTTTTGCTTTCATACGGATATTATATTATCCGCACGCTTTGAATATGAAAAAGCGGCGGTTAATACACCGCCGTTCGTATCAGTATTCAATTAAATTTCTACCGTCATGCCGTCGTAAGCGGCGATAACGCCGTATTCTTTTTCTATGTCTTTCAGTCGCTCGGTGAACGGCGCAGAGTTATGCGAAAAATGCGTGATGACGAATTTCGTGTTCCCGTCCGCAACGCCGTCCGATTTTAATTTTTTGATTACCTCGGCGTTAGCCTCTATCCCCATATGCCTTTCGCTGTGCGGACCGGGCGTATCCACGAAAGTACAGTCGAGGCTGACCAGATGCAATTTTTTACCCTTTTCTTTTAAATATTCAAACAGTTCCAAGGGGGGCATGCCCGTATCGTGCAGGTGTAAATAGCCCTTGCCGTCCTTTTCCACCAAAAATAAGAGTGCCTGTTCTACCTTGGAATGTAAGGCAGGGAACGCCGTTACGGTATATTCGCCCACTCTATAAGCCTCAAAGGGCTTTATCACGGACGTGGGTAGGGTCTTTTGAATCTCCTCACGCATTTCACGACGGGTACATTCTTCAAATACCCGTTGCACCTCCTCGTTGCCGTAAATACGCAGGACGGGCGAGGTCATATGCAAGGAGTATTTATACCCACGCAAAATAAAATCGTGCGCATAAAAATGATCCATATGCGAATGGGTGACGAGTAAATTTTCAATTGCAGACAGGTCTACGTCAAAACGTAGGGCGTGATAGTACGCATCGGGCGGAAAATCAATACCCAAGTTTCCGTCGATTAAAATTTGCGTTCGGGAACGCAATTCCTTGCCGCCCATTTTTCGGGCGGTTTTACAAGACGGGATTTCGACCAAATAACTTCCGTAATAATGGTGTAAAACAGAGAAACCACCTTTATCTGATATTGAATTGTTGACTTTGATTTTGGACTGTGATATGATGATTATGTTGGGGCGCTCCGGAAAGGAGAGCCCGTTTTTTGTCCCCGTATCCAGGATGGTCGGCGGGGTGGTGCTCCGCGCAGCGAATCCGGAATCCAATGATTGCCGGGGGCAATCATACCTTGATTCCTATGACCCCGCCCTACAGGGCGTTCCCGTCTGCAGGGCACAAAAAAAGAAGCTGCACCGCAGCTCCGCCCCTACGTACCATATTCCGATCACCAACGCAGTACGACCGGTTTGTCCGCGGCGACTCGCCGCAAGAAATGACCCTTGGCGATTCCGTCAACAA
>JAFTRD010000062.1 GCA_017462425.1 Clostridia bacterium
CTCTCACGGACGGAAGGAAGAACGGCTTAAATCCGCACTTTCATACCCGGATACAAAACGTCCGTGCCGTTGAGCTCGATAAACCGCCGTCTGCTGCCGCACAGATTTTCCACGCTGTCCCCGGGCTGTACGGTGTATAAATTCCCGCAGGGAGGCAAGCGGATAAGCATGCCCGTAGCCAGCTCTTTCTCCGAAGTAAGACCGTTTTTTTTACAGAGCGCAATCGAAGATACGTTTGCCGCGCGGCAGACGCTCTGCAAAGTATCCCCTTCTTTGACCACGTAATATTCCCTTAACAAAACCTTTAATTTCAGCATACTATAATATATTGGCGCAGCGCATAAAAAAGCACTTTAATCAATAAAATAAAGCATTAGTAAAAACACATTAATTAAAATGGCGGGCGTCGTTACCGTGCTGTCCATCTGCGAACGTGCTCTGGGTTTTTTATACCGTATCATTCTTTCCCGTACCATCGGGTCGGAAGGCATGGGTATTTATCAGTTGGCCTTATCTATATTTGCGGTGTTCATAACCCTTACCTCTTCGGGTATTCCCATCACCGTTTCGAGGCTGTTGGCAAAATATAAAGCAAAGCAAAATTTACGTGCCGAACGTCAGACCGTGACGGCGGCGGTATGCCTGACCCTTGCGTTTGCCCTGCCCATCTTTTTCCTTTTATATTTCGGGCACGGCTTTCTCGATTTACTGTTTTCGGACGAGCGCTGTACGCAGGTGTTTTTGATTCTTTTATTCGGCTTCGTCTTTGACTCGGTATATTCCGTGGTGCGTGGGAGCTTTTGGGGGAATAAGCAATTTTTAGCCTATTCCGTCATAGAATTTATAGAGGAGTCGGTGATGATTGCGGTGGGCTCTATCCTGCTCGTACACATGACCGATTTGCTGGACGGCGCAAGACGGGCGGCGTTTGCGGTGGTAATTTCCTATATCACCTCCTTCACCATTGCCATGATTTATTTCTTCGTCAAGGGCGGAAAATTCGTCAATCCGTACGGGCAGTTTAAGCCCCTGCTCTCCTCGGCTATGCCCATAACGGCAATGCGCACTTCTACGTCGCTCACCAATTCGCTGGTTTCGGTGCTTATCCCCGCAAGACTGATTTTGGGCGGTATGACGGCGGCGGAGGCAATGAGCGAATACGGCGTGGTACTGGGCATGGCGATACCCATTTTATACACGCCTGCCACCATTATCGGCTCGATTGCGCTGGTGTTGACGCCAGAGCTTTCGGACAGCTTTTATCGCAATCAACACGAACGGCTGAAAAACAACATTGAAAAAGCGCTGAAGGTGACCGTGCTTATTGCCTGTACGCTGATGCCCGTATTTTTCGTGCTCGGCGAGGATATGGGTATGCTCTTATTCTCTTCGCCACGCAGCGGTGAAATTATCAAAAACTGCTGTATGATGCTCTTGCCCATGACCTTGAACATGATTACTACCAGTATGCTCAACTCTCTGGGCTGTGAAAAGCATACGCTGATTAATTTCTTCTTCGGCGCAGCGGCAATGCTTGCCTGCGTATGGTTTTTACCGCCCTATATCGGCATATACGGCTTATGCGTAGGACAAATAGCCGACCATATCATTTGCAGCGTATTAAACCTGAGATTATTGCATAAAAAATGCGTAAAAAAGCCCGTTTATCTCCGGTTTTTGCTTAAAATAGTGGCAATTACCCTGCCCGAAGCGGCGCTCGGCGTGATCATTTACCCCAATCTGTTGAAAATTATGAACGTATGGCTTGCCATGATGATTTGCGCTGCGGCAATGCTGGTTATGCAGGCGGCGCTACTTTGGATAACGGGAACGCATAAAACGTTTATAAGGGAGAAAAGGGAGGAAAAACTATCGTTAAATGCGGTAAAATCCGTTTGACATAAGGATAATTTTAAGATACAATAGTACGAGGAAAGAAAGTTTTTAAATTTTTCGGAGGTTCCAAATGAAAAACAAGGCTTATTGCGAAAGTATGCGCCTGACGGTGGACTATAACAACATGATGTCCTCCACCCTCGGTGAGAAAGGCTTTACCGAGAAACGTCTGGCTTCTTATAGCGCACAGGCAAAGAAGGCGTATCAATTCGTAGCAGATAACAGAGGCAAGGACGAACTTTATATGGGTTGGACGGAATTGCCGTATAATCAAAAAGAAATCGTTGCCGATATCAAGGCTACGGCAAAAAAAATAAGAAAAGAATTCAAATATTTCGTCGTTTTAGGCATCGGCGGCAGCGCTCTCGGTCCGATTATGGCGTTCAATGCTCTTTGTCATTTACACTACAACGATTTACCCGATAAAAAGCGCAAGGGGCCTAAATTCTTCGTGGAGGACAACGTAGACCCCGTGAGAATGCACGATTTATTGGACGTTATCGACCCCAAAAAGACTTGCTTTAACGTTATTTCCAAATCGGGCGCTACCAGCGAAACCATGACGCAGTACCTCATTATCAGCGATGCTTTAGAAAAGGCAGGCGTGGATTTAAAGAACAATCTCATCTTCACCACCGACGCTAAAAAGGGTAATTTGGTTAAAATTTCCGCTTCCTTAGGCGGCGTAAAGAGCTACGTGCTCCCCGACGGCGTGGGCGGCAGATTCTCCCAGCTCTC
>JAFTRD010000063.1 GCA_017462425.1 Clostridia bacterium
GGGTATCCCTCTAAAATTCCGTATTCTTTTCTTATGTCCTTAAGCGCAATGCCACGGCGCAGCATATCGGCGTAAGAAATGCCGCTCGTCAGCTTCCCGTAGCCGTAGCGTGTCACAAAATCGTCTGCACGTTTGGGTGAAATTCGTTCCTCCAATAAGGTTAACACCTCTTCGTATTGCGCCCTACGCCGTAAAAATTTAGCGTAGCGCTCCTCGCTTACAAGCCCGGTTTCACGCCCTATTTCCGTCAATCGGAAGTCGGCGTTGTCCTGGCGTAAAAATATCCTGTGCTCGGCTCGGGAGGTCATCATGCGGTAGGGCTCGTTCGTGCCCTCGGTTACCAGATCGTCTATGAGTACCCCGATATACGCCTGATCCCGGCGTAAAATCAAAGGCTTTTTGCCCCGCAACGCAAGCGAGGCGTTGATGCCTGCCATCAGTCCTTGCGCCGCCGCCTCTTCATAGCCGCTGGTGCCGTTAATCTGTCCTGCGGTGTATAAGCCCTTCACCTTTTTAAATTCCAAGGTGGGCAATACGTCCAACGTATCTATGCAGTCGTATTCTATGGCGTAGGCGTAGCGTGTAAACTCGCAATCCTCCAAGCCCACCACCGAGCGATACATCTTTTCCTGTACGTCGTGCGGCATGGAAGAGGACATTCCTTGTACGTAAATTTCCGAGGTGTCCGCGCCTTCCGGCTCTAAAAACAACTGGTGCCGCTCTTTATCCTGAAACCGCACTACCTTGGTTTCAATGGACGGGCAATACCTCGGTCCTGTCGAGCTGATCGTGCCGTTGTAAAGGGGGGAGCGGTCTAAATTTTCCAAAATTACTTCATGTGTATCGGTATTCGTATACGTCAAGTGACATACCGCCCTGTTTTCGGGCAGTTTTTCGCTCATAAACGAGAAGGGGTAGATATCCTCGTCGCCGGGCTGCACGTCGCATTTTTCAAAATGCACGGTTTTTCCGTCCAGCCTTGCGGGCGTACCCGTCTTAAACCGGGTAACCTTATCGCCCAAGCGGTGCAGACAGGCGGTAAGGTAGGTCGCCCGTTGAAACCCGTTTGGCCCGGTCTGCTGAATAAAATCGCCGGTAATGGTTTCGGCGTTGAGGTACGTACCCGTACAAAGGATAACCGCCTTGCAAAAAATAACGCCGCCAAAAGCGGTTACCACGCCCGTAACTTCGCCGTTTTCGGTTAAAATATCGGCAACCTCGCCCTGTAAAATGCGTAAATTTTCGGTATTTTCCAACGTACGCTTCATTTCGGTATGATAGGCGTTCTTATCCGACTGCGCCCGTAAAGACTGTACCGCAGCGCCCTTTCCCACGTTCAGCATACGCATTTGCAGCGCCGTCTTATCGGCGTTCAAGCCCATTTCACCGCCCAATGCGTCTATTTCTCTGACGAGGTGTCCCTTTGCCGTACCGCCAATGGAGGGGTTGCAGGGCATAAACCCGATAGAATCGAGGTTTAAGGTCAGCATGGCGGTCTTGATTCCCGTTCTGGCAAGGGCAAGCGCCGCCTCGCAGCCTGCGTGTCCTGCGCCGGCAACCACGGCGTCGTAATATCCGATTGTAAATTTTTGTTTCACACAAGTTTCCATAAAATTTCTACTCAAAAGGGGCGTGTGCCGCCCCTTGAATTTTTTTATTTCCCAACGTAGGGGATTATTGTTTGAGAACGATATTTTTAATATCGTCTACGTCCTTGGCAATGCGGTCGTTCACTTTGATATACTCGGCAATCTTATTGCGTGAGTGAATCACGGTAGCGTGGTCACGGGAAAGCAGTTTTCCCACGTTCACCAAGGGCAGGGAGAGCATTTCACACATTAAATAGGCGCAAATTTGTCTTGCTCTCACCACTTCCTGTTTTTTATTCTTACCCAAAAGCTCGGTTTTGGTTACTTTGTAATAGGAGCATACGCTTTTGATAATGGCTTCGGGCGTAACCGTTTCCTGTTCTTCGGGCACCGATTCGTTCAGCGCCAATTTGGCAAGTTTTAAAGAAATGGGGTCCTCGTGCAGCTTGCTTGCGAACAACAATTTGGTCAGTCTGCCCTCCAAGGTTCTTACGTCCGTACCCGAATCTTTCGCTAAAAACTCCAATACGTCCTCGGGTAAAACGCACTTCTTCTCCAACGCCTTGCGCTTTAAAATGGCAATCTTCGTCTCTAAATCGGGCGGTTGAATGTCCGCCGTCAAACCGCCTTCAAAGCGGGTGCGCAGTCTGTCCTCCAGCGCCGCAATTTCCTTCGGGGGTCTGTCGGAGGAGATAATAATTTGTTTGTTTTGCGCAAACAGTTCGTTAAACGTATGGAAAAAGGCTTCCTGTACGGCTAATTTCTTGGATATAAACTGAATATCGTCTACCAATAATACGTCGGCGTTGCGGTAATGCGCGCGGAATAAGGCGTCCTTATCCCTGCCGCCGTTTTTGGTTACCATATTATCAATGACTTCGTTCAGGAATTTTTCGCAGGTAGTGTACAATACTTTTAAAGAGGGCTTTTTCTCCCGAATATTGTTGGCGATTGCGTGCATTAAGTGCGTCTTGCCAAGCCCCGTATTGCCGTAGATGAATAGGGGGTTAAAGGACGAGCCGGGGTTTTCCGCCACAGCCTTTGCCGCTGCGTATACGAATTTATTGGAAGGTCCGGGAACGAAGGAATCAAAGGTGAACCGCTTGTCTATGGGCAGGGGTTCAAAATCGTCCGATTCCGCCTCGGCTGCCTCCAAGGTATACACTTCGCTGCCCTCCACCACGAAAATAAAGCCGTTCAGACCTGCGCCTGATTGTACGACTGCCTCTTTTAACTGATCGGCGTATTTTTTCATGAGGATATCCGCCCCCATTTCGGAGACGGTTCTCAAAACGATTTTACGGTTTACAATATCCACGGGAACAATGGGTTCCACGTAAGCGGAATAGGTCATTTGCGGAATCAGCTTTTGCGCTTTTTCGCTTATTTTTTTCCATAAAAAATCGATTTGGGTTTTTTCAGTCATTTTTTCCCTCTTAAAAGTTTTGCGTTTTTAGTGAAAGTTTGGTATAATTATAATACAAAATTCGTTGAAAAGAAAGTGTTTTTGCGGTAAATTTTGAGATTATGCAAATAAAAAAATTAACTTTAAAAAATTTCAGGAATTACGAGTCGGAAGAATTTTCCTTTTCCGAAGGGTTAAACGTTCTCTTCGGCAGAAACGCACAGGGCAAAACCAACTGTGCCGAGGCGGTTTTTTACCTGTGCACCGGCTCTTCCTTACGCATTAAACACGATAAACAGCTTATCCTCACGGGTGCGGAATGCGCCCGTATTTCCGCCGTGTGTTCCAACCGCTACGGCGACGTTTTTATTGAGGCGGATATTCGGGAAAACTCCCGTGAAATCCGCATCAACGGCAATAA
>JAFTRD010000064.1 GCA_017462425.1 Clostridia bacterium
AAACGGCGAGGGGGAAATTATCATCGACACCAAGCAGGGCAGTTTTAAACGGGTCATATCCTGTCAACTAGATCCTTCTCCCCGTTTTCGCAAGGGCTGCCGCATTACGACCTTTACCGATAAATCGGATGAAATTATCTTTGCGGAATACGTTACCGAGCCGTATTATCTCGCCGTTGCCGCACCCGACGGAAAGATGACCTCCTACGATACGGAGGACGTATCCATCGAGGTCAATAGCGCCAAGGGCAGAAAATTAAAGGGCAGAAGCGAGGACGTTTCCGCCGTTTACGCGCTTAAATTTTTGCAATAACGAATGACCGCCGCCCCGTCGGCGAGCCTTACGTAAAGAAAGGAGGGTTTAAAAAATGTACGACGTTATTATTATCGGTACGGGCTTGGCGGGTATTTCCGCTGCGCTCACCTTACGGCTACACAATAAAAATATCCTTTGGTTGGGTTCGCTTACGCTGTCTGAAAAGATACGAAAAGCTGAAAAAATCAAAAATTACCCCGGTCTTAGCTCGGTCAGCGGGCAAGAATTTGTCCGTGCGCTTCAGGCGCAAATAGAAGAGGCGGGGCTTACAATCACGCCGCAAACGGCTACGGGCGTATACGCCATGGGCGATAGCTTTGCGGTTACTACCGAAAAGGATAGCTTTGAAAGCCGTGCCGTCATTCTCGCTACGGGCGTGGAAAACGTGAAGAGCATACAGGGCGAAGAGGCGTTTCTCGGCAGAGGGGTAAGCTATTGCGCCACTTGCGACGGGTTCTTGTATAAAGATAAAAAGATAGCCGTCGTGTGCAGCGTAGAAGAAAAGCTCGGCGAGGCGGAGTATCTTGCTGCGCTTGCTCAAAAATTATATTTCATTCCGCTGTATAAAGGCGACGTTTTAACGGGCGAAAACGTGGAAACCGTCAGGGGTATGCCCGTAAAAATATCAGGGAATAAGCGTGTGGAGAAGCTGGTTTTCAAGGATAAAGAACTGGCGGTAGACGGCGTCTTTTTCCTCAAAAACGCCGTAGCGCCTGCCGTTTTAGCCGGCGGACTGCAAACGGAAAACGGGCACGTCATCGTGTCGAGGGATACGTCGACGAACTTACGTGGACTGTTTGCCGCAGGCGACTGTACGGGCGCTCCCTATCAATACGCCAAGGCGGTAGGCGAGGGAAATATAGCCGCCCACGCCGTAATAAAATTCTTGCGTGAAAACGGGTAAAAAACGGGTAAAAGATAAAAATGTTGACCTATAATATGGAAGAGAGGGGAAGGTTATCCCGATACGATTATTTATACCGTCGTATCAAGGCGGATATTTTGGAGGGTAGGCTGCCAAGCGGTTACCGTCTACCGTCTAAACGCGCGCTTTCCGAGCATCTCGGGGTCAGCGTAGTTACCGTGGAAAACGCCTATGCGCAGCTTCTGTCCGAGGGGTACGTTGTGGCGAAAGAGCGCAGCGGGTATTTCGTCAGCAAAGCGGAAGAGCTTCCGCCCACACCCCAAACGCCGCCAATCGAAAATTTTGAAAAAGAGGAAGAAAAAACGGTCTGGAAGTACGATTTTGCCTCCAACCGTATCAACGATAAATACTTTCCGTTCTCCGTTTGGTCCCGTTTGATGCGAGAGGTGCTTTCCTTTGGCGGAGAGGAGCTTTTAAGGCGTTCCCCCTCCAAGGGCGAGCCACTCTTACGCCGAGCGATCAGCGAATACCTTTTACACAGCCGTGGCATCCTTGCGCCGCCCGAAAATATCGTCGTCGGCGCAGGTACGGAATATTTGTACGGGTTGGTAGTGCAGCTGTTAGGGCGTGACAGGGTGTATGCGGTGGAAAATCCGTCCTATAAAAAAATAACGCAAATTTACCGTGCGAGCGGCGCCGAGGTGGTAGCTTTAAGCCTGGATACGCAGGGCGTAGCAATAAAGGCTCTGGGCGAATCGCAGGCAACGGTATTACATATTTCGCCCTCGCACCATTACCCGACGGGTATCGTAACCGGTTTTTCCCGCCGCAGCGAGCTTTTGGCTTGGGCGACACGGGTGGACGGGTACGTCGTGGAGGACGATTACGATAGCGAGTTTCGCATGACGGGCAAGCCCATTCAGCCCATGCAGGCGCTGGATACGGGGGGTAGGGTCATCTATATCAATACCTTTTCCAAAACGTTGGCGCCGTCCATGCGTATCGGGTATATGGTATTGCCAGATGCGCTGATGCGTGAGTTTTCTCAAAAATTGGGCTTTTATTCCTGCGCCGTACCCAACTTTGAGCAGTTAACCTTGGCAAAATTTATCGAGCGTGGGCATTTCGAGCGGCATCTAAACCGCATGCGCAACGTCTACCGTAAAAAGCGTGACGAGGTGATACGTCTGTTCTTAAACAGCGGTTATCCTTTGGAGATCTTGGAGGAACACGCAGGACTGCATTTTTTGGTCAGACTGCACACCTCTTTATCGGATGAACAGGTGCGGCAAAAAGCCAAAGAGCAGGGCGTACGCCTAACGTTTTTATCCGATTTTTATGCCGACGGCAAGGGTGAACAGCACTGTATCGTCGTCAATTATTCGGGACTGTAACCGTATTCTTGCATGAAAATAAGAAAGGAGCTTTACAATATGTTATACACCATAGAAAACGAATTTTTAACAGTGGTTATCGACGAGGTCGGCGCACAGCTGATGTCCATAAAAACCAAAAAAGACGATCACGAATATCTCTGGCAAGGGGACGCAAAATACTGGACGGGCAGGGCGTACAATCTCTTCCCCGTCATCGGCAGAATGTATCAGGGTCAATACGATTATCAGGGCAAGACGTACGATATGCCTGCGCACGGCGTAGTGCGGAAAACGGCGCTCAACGCCTTGAAAGAGAGCGGGGATAAAATTAGCTTCACTTACACCGAAAACGCCGATACGTTGGCTTGTTTTCCGTTCAAATTCTTGTATAAAGTGACCTTCTCGTTGGATAAAAACAGGCTTTTTGTCACCACGAGCGTGGAGAATACGGACGAGAAAACCATTCATTTCGGCGTGGGCGGACACCCCGGCTTTTTCGTGCCGATGGAGGAGGGGCTTGCCTTTGAGGACTATTATATCCACTTTGAAAATGCTAAAGAAGTAAAGCAGTGCGTTATGACGGACGACGTGCTGTTTACGGGCAACACGCCCGACTATGCGCTGGACGGCGACAAGCTGCCGCTTAGCCACTCGCTCTTCCCCGTAGACGCCCTGGTGCTTATAAACACGGGCGGTAAAGCGACGATTCAAAGCGATAAGGGAAGAAGAAGGGTTAGCATGTATTATCCCGATATGAAGTATATGGGCATCTGGCATAAGCCTCAAACGGATGCGCCGTATATTTGTTTAGAGCCTTGGAGTATGCTGCCGGCGTCAGACAAAGGCAGGGACGATTTTGAAACCCAGCCCGATATGACGCACTTACCCGCAGGCGAAACTTACGAAAATACTTGGAGCTTAGAGATAGAATAAAAAAATATACGGTTTAACGTAAATTTTAATGCGAATAATAATTACGACGACGGCTTTTCCTATAAAAACCGGGAGGGCACGTTTTTACACTTTGTTGGAATAAGATATTGTAAAATGTTAAGCATAAACAAAAAATATATCGGAATTTTATATATCGTCACCTCGGCGTTTTTCTTTGCGCTGATGAATCTTTTCGTCAGTCTTGCAGGGGAGGTGCCCGTTATGCAAAAAACCTTCTTTCGCAATATAGTGGCAAGCTTTTTTTCTCTGGTACTGTTATTGCGCCAGCCGCAGGCGTTTAAAACGACAAAGGGGCATCTGGGCGATTTAATGTTTCGTGCCGTAGCCGGTACGCTGGGGGTCTTTTGCAACTTTTACGCCATCAGATATATGGGTATTGCCGACTCCTATATTTTAAATAAACTTTCTCCCTTTTTCGCAATTATTCTTTCCTTCTTTATTTTGAAGGAAAAACCCAGAAAAACCGAATGGCTTGCCGTATGTATTGCGTTCATCGGTGCGCTGTTCGTCGTCAAGCCTTCCTTTTCCGCAGAGGTTATTCCTGCCGTCAGCGGCGTGCTGGGCGGACTGGGCGCAGGCATTGCCTACACCTTCGTACGAAAAATGGGTAAGGCAGGGGTCAACGGAAATCTCATTATCTTTTTCTTTTCGGCGTTTTACTGCCTAGTCACCCTGCCCGTGCTTATCTTCGACTATTACCCCATGAGCTTTGAGCAGTTCGGCTTTTTAATGCTGGCGGGGCTGTCCGCTATGGGAGGACAGGTGTTCATCACCAAGGCGTATTCCAAAGCGCCGGCGAAGGAAATTTCCGTATACGATTATTCCATCGTCGTTTTCACGGCAATCCTCGGTTTCTTCTTCCTGTCGGAAATTCCCGACGTGCTCAGCTTTATCGGTTACGGTATTATTATTCTCGCCGCCGTGGGGAACTGGTGGCTCAACCTCCGCAGGGATAAAAAACAAAAACAGGCGGAGGAGCTTGCTAAATCACTTGAAACAGAATAAAAAACATACAGAAAGGGCGCTTTGAAAAAGTATCAAAGCGCCCTTTCTTATAGGTTAGAAAAATGTGTAGACCAAAGGATGATGAAGAATGAGGGGGAGGGAGATAAATTCTTTTTTCAGTAGCATTATAATATTCTAAAAAGTAAAAATCTACCAGTAGACGAGCTTAAAAATAATAAAATTCTGTTATGATAGGTAAAATGCGTTTTTTACGGTTTGGCTTATTTGTGGTTTTACCCACTTTTGGAATAAAAATATAACAATATTATTCTTGACAATTATAATTTAATTATATATAATATAAAAAATAACAAAATTCCGTTATACATATAGGAAATCGTATGAAAAACAGAGAGCTTTTGGAAAAAAAACAGCACGGCAACGCCATGCGCCCGTTTGCGAAATACGGTATGGTCTTAAACGACGACCTATCCAACTATCCCATGCATTGGCACGAGGAAATGGAGGTCATTCGGGTACAGTCGGGTAGAGGTCTGGTATTTATTGACGGTAAACGTCTGGAGGTAGAGCAGGGGGATATTCTCATTGTCAATCCCTATCTTTTACATTCCGTGGCACGCATGGACAACGAATTTATGGCAATAGAGTCGGTGGTGTTCAATTTGAGGATGCTGGAGTCGTCCGTTGCCGACGCCTGCACGGTTAATTTTTTAGCGCCGCTGGTCAACCGAACGCATCTGTGTCTGCACGTCATTCGTACGACGCATCCCGATTACGGCGTGTTCAACGAGAACATGACCACCCTTTTAATGTCCTGCAACGACAGGCAGGAGGGGTACGAGCTTGCCGTGAAAGCCAACCTGATGTGGCTCTTTTATCATTTTTACAACAAGGGGCTGGTACGCCGTAAAACGGTGGAGGACGAGGAAAAATATTCGGGCGTATTAAAGACAGCGCTCGATTATATTCAAAAGAACATTTCCCAGCCGCTCACCGTCGGGGATATTGCCGCTGCCTGCAGTTACAGCGAAACGTATATGATGAAGCTGTTTAAAAAAATGACCGGCTGTACTTGCGTGGAGTACGTCAATTCTTACCGCTTGAAGGAGTGCGCCGAACGCTTGCTGACCTCTAAGGATAAGGTTTTGGACATCGCCTACGAATACGGCTTTAACAATATTTCCTATTTCAATTTACAGTTTAAAAAAGTATACGGTATGACGCCCAAGGAATACCGTGCGCTCAAAGGAAAATAAAATTTACGCCCCTCTCTTCTCTTTTTTGAGCGGGCGTTTTTGTTGCAAGAGAAAAACGGGCTTTTTATTTCGAAAAAAATAAACGCAAAAACAGATATACGTATCTGAGTTTTTGGGTGTTTTTCGCTAAAAACAAGAGAAAATTAAAAGAAATGCAAAAAAGCGATAAGAATCTTGACAGAAAAGCAAA
The DNA here is from genome assembly GCA_017462425.1 of Clostridia bacterium. Next base: position 5,924 of record JAFTRD010000064.1, read on the forward strand.
AATGATGTAAGATAGAATGGGTAGAATAATTTTATTATTCTAGCACTTGATTGACGCTTGATTCAAGGGAAATAACGAAAAAAAAGGTGGCGGAATGAAGAGATACGGAGTAATTTTAGCCGGCGGTGGCGGTACGAGGTTTTGGCCTCTGTCCAGACAAGCCCTCCCCAAGCAATTGCTCAATTTAAGCGGACGGGACGTTATGGTGAACGAGGCGCTGGAGCGACTGGTCCAAATAGTGGAACGGGAAAATATTTTTATCGTCACCAATCGGGCGCAAACGGATAAAATAGAACAAGCGACCAAGGGGCGACTTGCTTGGGGCAGAATCCTTTCCGAGCCTGCGGCAAGAAATACCGCCGCCTGTATCGGTTACGCCGCCATGGTCATTGAAAAAAAGTACGGTGACGGCGTGATGGTGATAACGCCTTCCGACGCCTATATCCGTGACGATAAAGCCTTCGCCGCCGCCTTGGAGCTGGCAATTTCTGCGGCGGAGCAGACCGATAAATTGGTAACGGTGGGAATTACTCCCACGTTCCCCGCCACGGGCTACGGGTATATCCGTCAAGGCGAGGAAAAAGAGGGAATCAAGGGCGTAAAGTCCGTGTTGCAATTCGTGGAAAAACCCGATGCGGCTACGGCGGAGGAATACCTCAAAAGCGGAGAATACGTTTGGAACAGCGGTACGTTCGTTTGGAAGGCGTCGGTCATTTTACAAAAATTCAAAGTTTTGTTGCCGGATATTTACGAGGGGCTTTGCCGTATGTCGGAGTGCTTTGGCGGAGCGCAAGAGGCTAAGGCGGCGGAGGAGATTTATCCCACTCTGCGCAGTATTTCGGTGGATTACGGCATTTTGGAAAAGTCCAACGATATTCTGGTCGTTTCGGGCGAATTCGGCTGGAGCGACGTGGGCAGTTGGGATATGCTGGGAGCGTTACATCCCGTAGACGAAAGCGGCAACGTAAGCGTGGGCGACGTGATAGCGGTAGATACGAAAAATTCCGTGCTGTATTCCTCGGGCAGAACGTTGGCAGTGGTTGGCGTGGACAATCTGGTTGTGGTGGAAACGCCCGATGCGGTACTGGTCTGTCCCAAGGATAAAACGCAGGACGTAAAAAAGCTCGTGGAAGAGTTGAAGATAAGGGAAAGGAAGGAATTATTGTGAACGCAGAGTACAGAAAAGAGTATGAAAACTGGTGTAACTCGTCGGTGTTTGACGAGGCAACCAGAAAAGAACTGCTTGCGCTGACGGATGAGAAAGAGATAGAAGACAGGTTTTATAAACCTCTCTCCTTCGGTACGGGCGGGTTGCGTGGCGAAATCGGCGCCGGCATCAACCGCATGAACGTATACACCGTGGGAAAAGCCACCCAAGGGCTGGCGGATTTTATCAATTCTCAGCAAACGACGGGGCAGGGCAGCGTGGTCATTGCCTACGACAGTCGCAATATGTCCCCCGAGTTTGCGCTGTGCAGCGCGCTCGTTCTGTGCGCCAACGGTATTGAGACCTATCTCTTTGAAAGCCTGCGTCCCACGCCCGAGCTTTCCTTTGCCGTGCGCTATCTAAGCTGTACGGCAGGCATCGTAATTACGGCAAGCCATAACCCCCCTGCGTACAACGGCTATAAGGTCTATTGGAAGGACGGCGGACAAATCGTTGCGCCGTACGATAAAGAAATTATAGCACGGGTAAACGCAATAGAAAGCTTTTCTCAAATTCAAAGAATGGACAAAGAGCAGGCGCTCGAACGGGGATTGTTGCATATCATCGGCAAAGAGGTGGACGATCAGTATATCGAAGCGGTAAAAAAGACGGTCGTATGCCCCGAAATCCTGCGGGAAATGGCGAAAGAGATAAAAATCGTATACACTCCGCTGCACGGTACGGGCAATATCCCCGTACGCAGGGCGTTAAAAGAGCTTGGCTTCGAGCAGGTTTGGGTAGTGCCCGAGCAGGAGCTACCCGACGGCAATTTCTCCACGTTGGAATATCCAAACCCCGAGGACGTCAAGGCGTTCTCCTTAGCGCTCAGGCTGGCGCGCAAAAAGGATGCGGACGTCGTATTGGCTACCGATCCCGACGCCGACCGCTTGGGCATCTTCGCCAAGGACGATAAAACGGGCGAGTATATTCCTTTCACGGGGAACATGTCGGGGCTACTCATTGCCGAATATCGCTTATCTCAATTGAAAGCCAAAGAAAAATTACCAAATCCCGCATCGGACGGTGCGCTCATTACCACCATAGTTTCTTCCAATATGGCGTTTGACGTTGCAAGGGAATACGGACTCACCGCCATAGAGGTATTGACGGGGTTTAAATACATCGGCGAGCAAATGAAGCTGTTTGAAGAAGCCAAAGCGGCGAACGGCGGCAAGACGGACGCAAGTAAATACGCCTACGAATACCTGTTCGGCTTTGAAGAGAGCTACGGCTGTCTGGTAGGTACGCACGCCCGGGATAAGGATGCGATTGCCGCAGTGATTGCGCTTTGCGAGGCGGCGGCTTATTATAAAAAGCAGGGCGTTACGCTCTGTGAACAAATGAAGAATATGTACGAAAAATACGGCTATTACCGTGAAAGTTTGGAAAGCGTTACCCTGCGTGGTATAGACGGCGCCGAGAAGATGGAGGGCGTTATGCGCAATCTTCGTGAAACGCCGCCAACGACGCTCGGCGGATTACGGGTGCTTGCCGTACGTGATTACGAAAAGGGTATACGCACCGACGTTTTAACGGACGAACAAACACAAACGGGACTGCCCCAAAGCAACGTACTCTATTACGAGCTGGAAGAAAACGGCTGGTGCTGCGTACGTCCTTCGGGTACGGAGCCTAAAATTAAATTCTACTTCGGCGTAAAAGCAAAAAGCGTACGGGAAGCGGAAGAACAGCTGGAAAAAATCAAGG
>JAFTRD010000065.1 GCA_017462425.1 Clostridia bacterium
CATCCCTGTCAGGTGCTTGCCGACCTGATGACCATTCGTGAATACAAGGGTAGCTTAAAGGGTTTAAAAATGTGTTTCATCGGCGACGGCAACAACATGGCAAACTCCTTAATGGTAGGCGCTTTAAAGATGGGAATGTCCTTCTCTATCGCCTGTCCTGAAGGCTACGAGCCGGATGCCGAGCTTTTGAAATGGGCGCAAAGCGAGGAGTTTAACGGTAAGTTTACCATGACCACTTCTTGCATAGAAGCGGCAAAAGATGCCGACGTTATATATACGGACGTATGGGCGTCCATGGGCGAAGAGCATGAAAAGGAAATCCGCGCCAAGGCTTTTGCCGGTTATCAGGTAAACGAAGAGCTGATGAAAGTGGCAAAGTTCGACGCTATGGTCTTACACTGCTTGCCTGCGCACCGTGGCGAGGAAATTACGAACGATGTATTTGAAGCGCACGCAAACGAAATTTTTGACGAAGCGGAAAACAGACTGCACGCGCAGAAGGCGGTTCTCTGCAAATTGATGAAATAAAAAGCTTATATATAAAGCGAGGAGATACAATGAGTTCAAAGAGAGTATACGTTACATTACAGAACGGCAAAGTATTCAAGGGTTACCGTTTCGGCGCAGACGGCGACAGAATCGGTGAATTGGTATTCAATACCTGCATGACGGGTTATATCGAAACGCTTACCGATCCCAGCAATTACGGTCAGATCGTTGCCCAGACTTTCCCTTCCATCGGCAACTACGGCGTTATAAGCGAGGATTTTGAAAGTAAAAGCACCTATCTGTTCGGTTATATCGTAAGAGAGAAGTGCGACACTCCCTCCAATTTCCGCGCAGAAAAAACTTTGGAAGAATTTATGAAGGAACAGGGAATTGTCGGCGTGTACGGCATTGACACCAGAGAGCTTACAAAAATTATCCGTGAAGCGGGCGTTATGAATGTCGCAATTACCTCCAAGCCCTTCAACGATTTTGAAGCATTAAAGGCGTACCGTGTAACGGACGCCGTGAAAAATACCACATCTTCGGAAGTTGAGGTATACAACGAAGGCGGAAAGTACAAGGTTGCCCTCTACGATCTGGGTACGAGAAAAAATATCATAAAAGAGCTGGTAAAGCGTGATTTTGAGGTAACGACGGTTCCGGCCTTTACCACGGCGGAAGAAGTGTTGGCTTTAAACCCTGACGGAATCGTACTGAGCGAAGGTCCCGGCGATCCCGAAGAAAATAAAGCGCTGATTGAAAACGTTCAAAAATTAATCGGTAAAAAGGCCATTTTCGGTATCAGCCTCGGACACCAGGTGCTCGCCCTTGCCATGAACGGTAAAACCAGAAAAATGAAGTGCGGTCACCGTGGCGCTAACCAGCCCGTCAGAGATACGCAAACGGGCAGGGTATACATCTCCGCTCAAACCCCCGGCTCCGAAGTGGTTGCAAGTGAAGTAAAAGGCGAGGTCAGCTTCGTCAACGTAAACGACGGAAGCTGCGCAGGCGTTAATTACGATGAGAAAAACGCCTTCGGTATACAGTTC
>JAFTRD010000066.1 GCA_017462425.1 Clostridia bacterium
CGCTATATATTTGGGATATTCCGCCTTTTCGGCTCGCGCCGGTGCGGAAAATTTTGATTTTTCCGCCTTGGAAGAAATTATCGCTCACGCGCATCTGTTCGGCGTAAAGGTATACGTTACCATGAATACGCTGGTCAAAGAGGAAGAAATCGAGGAATTTTTATCCACTTTAATCTCCGTGCATAATCTCGGCACCGACGCCATTATTTTGCAGGATATTTTCCTCGGCAAGGCAATTCACGAGCGTTATCCCCAAATTACGCTGCATCTCTCCACGCAAGCAGGGGTGAATAACGTATACGGCGCTTATCTTGCCAAAGAATACGGCTTTTCCCGTGTGGTGCTCGCCCGTGAAACTTCACTCAAAGACGTACGTGCGGTGGCTCAGGTTATAGAAACCGAGGTGTTTATTCAGGGCGCTTTATGCACCTGTCTTTCGGGTCAGTGCTATCTCTCCTCTTTCGTTGGCGGAAATTCGGGCAACCGTGGCAGATGCAAACAGCCCTGCCGTAAAAAATACGCTTACGATACGGGGGATAAAAAGCAAAACTACGCCCTCTCCCTCTCCGATTTAAGCGTAGGGGAAAAAATTGCCGATTTACTGCACGCAGGCGTTGTGTCTTTTAAAATAGAGGGACGTATGCGCCGAAGCGAATACGTTGCGGCGGCGGTAAAATATTATAAAAAGCTGTTCACGGGTCAAAACGCAGAGGCTGCGCTTTCCGATTTAAAGCGTACGTATAATCGAGGCAACTATACCCAAGGTCTTGCTTTTTCTCAGGACAAACGCTTTTTATCCAAAGCCGTACAGGGTCATATCGGCGAAAAGGTCGGCGTGGTGAAGGTCGTTGGCGGCAAGTACTACGTAGAAAGCGCCTTCAAGCCCACGGCAGGCGACGGGTTTAAAATTTTACGCAGCGGCGAAGAGGTGGGCGGTGCGGCGTTTTTATCCGCCGACAAGCGTGGGTTTTATCTGAACACCCGCACCCGACTGAAAAACGGCGACGGCGTGTTTATTACCACCGATACGGCGTTAAACGCAAGGCTTTTATCCCAAGACAGGAACTATTCCTTCACCGTCAGCGTTTCGGCTACCGAACAGGGGCGTATGAGCGCATCGGGCGCAGGCGTAAGCCTTTCTTCCGAATTTATTTTACAATCGGCAAAGAGCAGTCCGCTCTCGGAAAAAGAAGTGGAGAGCTGTTTTTTAAAAACGGACGATTATCCCTTTGAGGTGAAGGTGCAAGACGTTAAAATTTCGGGCAACTGCTTTTTGCCCAAGTCGCAGTTAAACGCCTTCCGTCGTGAATTTTTTAAAACGGTATACGAAAAATTGACCCAAAACAAGAATACTCTCTACGAATATCAGCCTTTTTCCTTTCCTGCGCTTCAACGGGAAAACGGGGAAAAACTTGCCGTTATCGGTGAAGATTTTAGCAAAATCAAAGCGGATATTTATATCTTCAAGCCTCAAAACTATTCCGTTTCGTCTGCTTATCATTTTGAAACGGCGCAAAAGGGAGAAAAATATTTATATCTGCCTGCGTTTTTAAGCGAGGACGAAATAAAAGCCGTGGAAGAAAATATAACCCCCTTTGACGGGGTCTACGCCGAGGGTACGTACGGCGTGGTCTGCGCCAAAAAATGGGGCAAAAAGCTGTTTGCGGGTACGGGGTTCAACATCACCAATTCCTGCGCCCTTTCGATTGCGGAGCTTGACTATTATTGCCTGTCCAAGGAGCTGTCTTTCCCCGAGCAGCAAGCGCTTGTAAATAAAAACGCATTCGTACTCAGCGCAGGCAGTATCAAAGTGATGGATCTTCTATACTGTCCGTTTGAAAAGAAATGCGGTGCGTGCGAAAAGCGTTTTTCCTATACCTTGACGGACGAAGGTGGCAGACAATTCCCCCTCAGGCGGTATAAAACGTCGGAAACCGCCTGTCGGTTCGAGCTTTTCAACTGCGCCG
>JAFTRD010000067.1 GCA_017462425.1 Clostridia bacterium
AAGATATTCCCTTTCAAATTGCAATTTGTCTATAAATTCTTTTTCTCTTTTCATATTGCGTTTATTATATCATACGTTGAAGAATTTTTCAAGGGAATGTTCGCTTTGGTTGACAAATTTCCGCTCGGGATTGGTAGACGGAAAGAATTTTTTGTTTTATAATATAGCCAACAGGAGGACGAAACTATGTTCTACGAACGATTGACGAATCTTAGAAAGCAGTTGGGGCTTTCACAGGAGGAGCTGGGTGAAAAGGTGGGCGTTACCCGCCAGACCGTTTCCAAATGGGAATTGGGGCTTACCACGCCCGAGCTGGATAAATTAATGGAGCTGAGCTACGTATTTGGCTGTACGGTGGACTATTTAATCGGTAAAGACGAAGCACCCACGCCCGAGAAAAAAACCAAAAACACGGTTTATTTCCGTCCGGAATACGAGTATAAAAGCAAGACCACCCTCTGGGGCATGCCCTTGGTGCATATTCATTTCGGATTCGGACTGTGCCGAGCCAAAGGGATTATCGCCTTGGGGAACGTAGCCACGGGCGTGGTGGCGCTCGGCGGACTTTCCGTGGGATTGCTGGCCGTAGGCGGACTGGCGCTTGGACTGCTTGCCGTCGGGGGACTGGCGCTTGCGTTGCTTTTTGCTCTTGGCGGGTTTGCCTTGGGGCTTTTAGCGCTCGGCGGAATTTGCGTGGGAGCGTTTGCCGTGGGCGGAATTGCGATTGGCGTATACTCCGTTGGCGGCGTGGCGTTGGCAAGCAATATCGCCGCAGGCGGGCTGGCGAGTGGACGTATTGCCATAGGTGCAGCAACGTACGGTGAAATTATTTTTAATTTGGAAGAAAACGTATTTACGGCGGAGCAAATTCGGCAAGCCGTTGTAACGCAATACCCGAAAGTATGGAAATGGATTGCGGATATTTTTTCCCTGTTCGGCTCTTAAAATTAAAACACAGCGAAAAAAGGAGGCGGTTGCCTCCTTTTTTGTTTTTTTATGCAAATTGACTGTTATACAGTTTGGCGTAAAAGCCGTTTTTCTTTAACAGCTCGGTATGCGTGCCCTGCTCCACGATATTGCCGTTATTCATTACCAGTATTACGTCCGCCGTTTTTATGGTAGAGAGCCTGTGGGCTACGATAAAGCTGGTTCTGCCCCGCATGAGCGTTGCAAACGCCTCCTGAATTTTCAGCTCGGTGCGGGTATCGATGGACGAGGTCGCCTCGTCTAAGATGAGCATGGGCGGTAAAAGAAGCATAATTCTTGCGATGCATAGAAGCTGCTTTTGCCCCTGCGAAAGCGAGCCGCCGTCCTCGCCGATATACGTATTATACCCCTCGGGAAGACGGGAAATAAAGCCGTGCGCGTGCGCCGCTTTTGCCGCCGATAGCATTTGTTCATCCGTGGCGTCGGGCAGTCCCATACGTAAATTTTCACCGATCGTACCGCTTTTCAGCCACGTTTCCTGCAAGACCATGCCGTAATGACTGCGCAAGGAATGCCGGGTTACGCTGCGGATATCTTGCCCCTCTACCAAAATTTCACCCCCGCAAACGTCGTAAAAGCGCATTAAAAGATTGATAACCGTGGTCTTGCCGCAGCCCGTAGGTCCGACGATTGCCACACGCTTGCCCTTGACCACTTCCAGATTTAAATTTTCAATGAGTTTTCTTTCGGGTACGTAGGAAAAGCTGACGTTTTTCAGGGATACGTCGCCGTCTACGCCGATCAATTCCTCAGCGCCAACGTCGCTTACCTCCTCCGCTTCGTCTAAAAGCGCAAACACACGGGAGGCGCAGGCGAGAGCGTTCTGGAACTCGGTAACCACGCCCGTAATTTCGTTGAACGGCTTGGTGTATTGATTGGAATAGGATAAGAATTTAGAGAGAGCGCCGACGGTGAACGGATTTACGCCGCCTGCCGAGGCAATGACCGTGAACGCACCGAACAGCGCAATTAAAGCATACACCACCGCATTGACGAAACGGGTGGTAGGGTTGGTGAGCGAGGAGAAGAAAATAGCCTTTAAGGAGCATTTTTCCAGCCGTTCGTTGATTTCGTCAAACGTTTTCAAGTTTTCGTCCTCGTGCGCATACGCCTGCACCGTGGGAAGCGCACCCAGCATTTCGTCGATAAACGCCGTTTGCTCGCCTCGGGTGGCGGACTGTTCTCGGAACATGGAATACGTTTTTTCAGAGATGAATTTTGCCGTGAACAGCGACAGGGGCGTAACCAGCAGTACGATTAGCGCCAGCTGCCAGTGCAAAAAGAACATAAAAGCGAGAGTGCCTAAAATGGTCAGCACGCCCGTAAACAGCTGCGTAAAGCCCATTAAAAGCCCGTCGGCAAACTGTTCTACGTCGGAGATGACGTTATTCACGATTTCGCCGTACGGTCTTTGGTCGATATATTTCAAAGGCAACGCCTGTATTTTACGAATCGCCTTGGCTCGCACGTCACGCACCACGTGATAGGTAATTTTATTATTGCAAAGGCTTGCCGCCCATTGCGTAAGGAAGGTTCCCCCGACGCATACGCCGATTTGAATCAGTACGGAGAATAGCGCTTGAAAATCCACCTGCCCGGCTTTCACGATAAAATCGATGCCGTCGCCGATGAGAACGGGTACGTATAAGGTCAACCCCACCGTAACGGCGGATAAAAGTACGGTAAGAAGGAGGTAATACCAGTACTTTCCCACGTAGCGTAAAATTTCGGACATGGTACCCTTGTTTTTATTTTTCACGTTCGTTCCGCCCTCACGCTTTAACGCCTTGTTCTCAGTCATGGGTAACCTCCTTGAACTGGGATTGGTAAATTTCACGGTACACCTCGCAGGAGGCTAAAAGCGACTCGTGCGTGCCCATGCCCACGGCTTTCCCCTCCTCCAGTACGATAATTTTATCGGCGTGCTGTAAGGACGAAGTGCGTTGGGATACGATAAACGTAGTCGTCTTTTCGGGCAACGAGGCAAGCGCTCTACGCAGCGCCGCATCCGTGGCGTAATCGAGCGCAGAGGCGCTGTCGTCCAGAATTAAAATTTCCGGCTTTTTCACGAGCGCTCGGGCAATGG
>JAFTRD010000068.1 GCA_017462425.1 Clostridia bacterium
GGTTTTTGTTTACGTTGCGGGCAAAAAAGAACGCCTGGCGCCAACGTTTGCACCTTCTGCGGTCAGCCCGTAAATACCCCTGACGCAAGCGGACAGAACGGCGCTGCGCCCTACCCCTATTACGCCCCGCAGCAAGAGCAAGCGCCCCTGGAAAAGCAGGGTACGAGCATGGGCATAGGCGGCATTATCAGCGCATTCATTATTCCCATACTAGGGATTATTCTGGGTATTATTGCCATTAACCAAGGGGCTAAAACGAAAAATAAAACGGCGGTCGTACTGGGCGTTATTGCCGTTATTATAGGCGTAATCCACGAGCTCCTAACGATTATAGCAGCCATCAACGACCCTTCGTTCTTCGACCCCGGTAGCACGTATTAAGGAATATTTTTAAAAAAGCAAAAATGCGACGGATTTTTTTCCGTCGCATTTTTTTATTTCTTTCAATTTTTCAATCGCCTGCGTAAAAGCGCAGGATTACTTTTTAATGGAGATAAACAGGTTGTTGATAGCGCTGACCAACGCACGGATGGAGGAGGTGATAATGTCCTCGTGTACGCCTGCGCCCCAGTAGGTCTTGCCGTCCTTTTCCACGCCGACGTAAGAGATTGCCTGCGAGGTAGAGCCTTCGGTCAATGCGTGCTGTTCATAGCCGGAAAGCTTATAGTTTACGCCGAAATATTTTCTCAATGCGTTGGATACGGCGTCTAAACGTCCGTTGCCGCTCGCCTGCACCTCGGTCTTTTTACCGTCGATGGATACCGTAACGAACGCCTCAATGCCGTCCTTTTGACGGTAATGCGTTTCGACAACGTCGAAAATACGGTGGTTATCGAGGAAGGTATCCTTGAATACCTCGTAAATTTCGGGCGCTTTCAATTCCTTATGCAATTTATCGGAAACGTCCTTGGTGGCGTAGCCCATTGCCTCTTTCATCTTGGCGGGCATTTTGATACCGAACGAGCTTTCCATAATATAGCCGACCCCGCCCTTACCCGATTGAGAGTTGATGCGGATAACGTCGCTTTCGTATTCCCTGCCCACGTCATTGGGGTCTAAGGGCAAATAGGGTACCGTCCATTTGTCGGGGTTCTTTTCCTGACGGAAGGTCATGCCTTTTGCGATAGCGTCCTGGTGCGAGCCGGAGAACGCCGCAAATACCAATTCGCCTGCATACGGCTGACGGGGATGAATGGGCATAGAGGTAAACGTTTTATACAGCGATGCGATATAGGGCATATTTTCAAAGTTCAACTGAGGGTCTACGCCCTGTGAGAACATATTCATGGCAATGGAAACCACGTCTGCGTTGCCCGTACGCTCGCCGTTGCCAAAGAGCGTGCCCTCGATTCTGTCTGCGCCGGCAAGCAAGCCAAACTCGGCGTCGGCAATGCCGCAGCCTCTGTCGTTATGCGTGTGCAATGACACCACTACGTTTTCACGGTGATGTAAATTTTTGGACATATACTCTACCTGCTGCGCAAATACGTGCGGCATGGAGTTTTCCACCGTTGCGGGTAAGTTGATAATCGCCTTGCAGTCGGCTGTGGGCTGCCATACGTCCAACACGGCGTTACAAACCTCCAAAGCGTACTCCGGCTCGGTACCCGTAAAGCTTTCGGGCGAATACTCGAAGCGGTATTTTTGTCCGGCTTTTTCGGTGAGCTCCTTTAAGAGCTTTGCGCCGTTGATTGCAATTTCTTTAATTTGTTCCTTATCCTTACGGAATACCTGCTCTCTCTGCGCCACGGACGTGGAGTTATACACGTGCACGATAACGTTCTTTGCGCCAGAAATTGCGTCGAACGTACGCTTAATGATGTGTTCACGTGCCTGCGTCAATACCTGAATGGTAACGTCGTCGGGAATCATGTTTTTATCGATGAGCGTGCGTAAAAATTCGTATTCCGTTTCGGATGCGGCAGGGAAGCCCACTTCTATTTCTTTAAAGCCCACTTCCACCAATAACTGGAAGAATTCTATTTTCGTCTGCAAGCTCATGGGCTCGATGAGCGCCTGATTGCCGTCACGAAGGTCTACCGAACACCATACGGGCGCCTTTTCAATGCAGTCCTTCTTCGCCCAGTCCATGCAGGGAACGGGAGGCAAGGTATATTGTTTGGTGTACTTTTGATAATTTTTCATAAGGCTGTTCTCCTTGAATTGAAAACCCCCGTCATCTCTTATTTAAGAGACGCCGGGGGTGACGTGGTACCACTCTTATTCACGGCAAATCGCCGTGCGCTTTACGGATGCTGACACATCCTTTTTCTGTAACGGGAAATCCCGTACCGCATTACAAGAAAAAACCACTCTTTCACACGGTCTGCTCGGCGGCGAGTTCGTCCCTATTCCACGTACCGCCTTACACCCACCGACGGCTCTCTGTGACGAAAAATAAAAATTACTGTTCCGCTTCTTCGCATTTATTAAAATTGTATGTATATACTAACATAAAAAGCCCGCCTTTGCAAGCGTTTTTACAATATTTTTTGAATTTTTATGTCGATTATATACTTTATTATATCCTTTCTGAACGCATTACCGCTCTTTTTCAGCCGTTACAACAATTGGGACAGAGTCCCTTAAACTCTACGTCGTGCGACTGTAAAGCATACCCCGAGGCGTCCTCTACCCGCTCTTCCAAGCCCGAAAGATAGGGCATCTTTACGTCGTCCACCCTGCCACAACAGCTGCAACGCACGTGATAATGCGGTGTGGGATTATAGTCGAACCTGTCCTCTCCACCCGCAAACGAAAGCCGCATAATACTGCCGTTTTCATCCGCCTGCTTTAACACACGGAATACCGTTGCTCGGGAAACCGTGGGATGCTCGCCGTGCACGCACTCGTACACCGCCGTTGCCGTGGGATGATTGAGCCTGGTCAGCGCATCTAAAATAATATGCTTTTGCTTGGTCTGTCTTTGAATAATCACTCCCGTCCCCTCCTTATTTTTTTCATTAATAGTACTGTGTCCTATATAGATTATAACAGAGAAAAGGGAATATGTCAATAGAATAATGGAAGAAAAAACGGGATGATGATGGAAAAAATTTCTATTCGTCCCATTTTAAGCGATGCAGCTCGCCCTCGAACGTCATACCGGCGTAATTGACCTGACGGAGCGCCTCGTATACCGCTACGGCGGCGGCGTTGGAGAGATTTAAACAGCGGATGCCGCCCAGCATGGGGATACGTACGCAATTTTCCTCGTGCGCTTTTAAAAGCTCTTCGGGTAGACCCTTGGTTTCCTTGCCGAATACCAAAAAATCGCCCGCTTTATAGTTTACGTCGCTATGTACGTGCCTGCCCTTGGAGGTGAAGAAGAAAAATCTGCCGTCGGGATTTTTTAAAAAACATTCCTCTATATTATCGTAATAGGAAATATCCACGAAATGCCAGTAATCCAGCCCGGCACGCTTTAAATATTTATCCGAAACCTCAAACCCCAGCGGACGGATGAGATGCAGCCTACAGCCCGTGGCGGCGCAGGTGCGCACGATATTGCCCGTGTTTTGCGGAATTTCAGGCTCTAATAAAACGATATTGAACATAAAAAATGCAACCTCTCTTGCGGCGCTATGCTTTAAACGTCGCCCTTCTATTGTAATACAACCGACCTCCCCTGCGCAATAAAAAAGAGTTGGCAAACGTAAAAAAATTTAAAAATAATTTTTAAGAAAATATTGACAACCGACCTTTTTTATGCTATTCTTACTTCATAACTTTGAAAAAAGTTCCAGGCGATTTAATTGGATTACACTACCCATATTTTTTCTCATTTTTTTAAAAGAGCGGTGTTCGTGAGAACCCCGCTCTTTTAAGTGTTTTTTTGTGTTTTGCGCAACGTAATATGCGCTTTTTTTACCTTTTATAAATCGTCTGCATCCTGTACGGGTATTTTTCCAAAGCATTTACTGCCCGGTATACCCGTATACATCCCCTCTGCGTCCATCTCCGAACGCATGTCGGGAATAAACGTTTTTTTTCGTGCAGAACCTTTCTTTTTACTCTTTACTTGCACGATTCGGTCTGCTGAGAGCTACGGTTCTGCGCATTCTGAGCGCTCTGTCTTTGCTGAGCGTTCTGCGCGTTTCGAGTATTCTGTGCATTCTGAGCATTCTGAGCGTTCTGTGCGTTCTGTGCGCTCTGTCTTTGCTGTGCGTTCTGGGTGTTCTGCTTCTGAGCGTTCTGGTTGTTGCTGCACTTACCGCTCTGGGAAGTTTTTGCATTTTTCATTTGGTTTTTCATTATAATTTCTCCTTATTGAAGGGGATATGCAACTCAACGTAACCCTGCGGATGTCTGCAAACGGGGCAAATATTCCACGCCTCCTCGGAGGTGTGCATATATCCGCATTCCGAACAGATCCAAAGAAGGGGCGCTTTATTTTTATATAGCGTACCGCTTTTAACCGCTTCATACAAATAACTGAAAATAACGTTGTGATTGCTTTCGATTACCGCTATCTGGTTAAAGGAACGGGCGATATCGTCAAACCCCTCTTCTTTCGCTATTTTTGCAAACGTAGGATAGATTCTTTTTTCTTCCTCCGACTCGTCCATTGCCGCCAAGCGTAAATTTTCCTGTAAATCGCCGGCATGGAAGGGGTAACCTGCGTCGATATTGATATTATCGGTACTCCCTGCATACTTAATGAGATAATCGAAGAAAATTTTAGCGTGATTGGTTTCGTTTTTCGCAATGGTGCGAATGGTATCGGATAAGGTTTTATATCCTTGATGCATTGCCTGCCGTGCGATAAGTTGATATCGCATACCCGCCTGTGATTCACCCGCAAATCCACGGGCTAAGTTTAAAAAAGTCTGTGTTTGATTAAATTGCATATTCTTAATTCTCCCTTGCCTTCACAGTATGTGTTTTATTTGAACCGTTTTATGTAAGGGAAATAAAGGAAAATCCCCGCCAATTTTGCGAGGATTTTTATTGTTGCCTTACGGCAAAAAATTGCGCAATCGAGGATTGCTTTTGGGGCGCTATAAAAAGAATGGAGGACAGTCGTCCTCCAAGCCTCCTACCAAAGGACGTTACGCCCTTTGGAATCCCACGTTATGCAGGGGTGCGCCCACATTTTACTTCTTATAGCTGTCCTTCATGGATACGATGAACGACAGGCAGAGCTTGCCGTTGTCCGTACACTTTTTATAATACGCCGTACGCAACAGCTGGAACTGTTTGCCGTCCTCGGCGTCTGCCAAATACGGCTCGGCTTTCGCACCGTCGATTACGACTTCGCTACTCAAATTCATTCTTTCGTCGAAGTCCTGACCGTCGTACTCGGCGTCGTTCAAAAGATAGGAATAATTCTTCACCACGGCGTCTACGGCGTGGTCGGCGGATACCCAATGGATAGTACCCTTTACCTTAATACCGCTGGTGTCGTTATTGGAACGGCTTTCGGGGATATAGCGGCAGAGCAGCTCTACCACTTCGCCGTTTTCATCCTTCACCACGTCGTCGCACTGCACGATGTACGCGCCCTTTAATCTTACGTAGCCGCCAAGCTTTAAACGGTTGTACTTGGGGGGCGGAACTAAGGCGAAATCGCCCTTTTCAATGTATATATTCTTCCCGAACGGCATGGTGCGAACGGGGGAATCTTCTTTGGTGGGATTGACGGTGAAGTCCACCTCTTCGTCGCCCTCGTAGTTGGTAATGGTCAGCTTCAAAGGGTCTACTACCACCATGGCGCGCTCGGCGTTGGCGTTTAAATTATCACGGATAAAATGCTCCAAATAGCCCTGTTCACAGACGGAATCCGCCTTACAGATACCCGCAGCCGAACAAAAATCCAACAGCGCTTTGGGGGGAATACCACGGTTTCTCAAGCCTGCCACCGTGGGCATACGGGGGTCGTCCCAACCGTGCACGAGGTCTTGCTCTACCAGCTTTTTAAGGTAACGTTTACTCATTACCGTATTCGTGATATTTAGACGCGCGAACTCTATCTGACGGGGCTTAGGGCTAAACCCTAAGGTAATTCCCACCCAGTCGTAAAGCGGGCGGTGGTCCTCAAACTCTAAGGTGCAAAGAGAGTGCGTAACCCCCTGCAAATAGTCGCAGATGGGGTGCGCATAGTCGTACATGGGATAGATGCACCACGCATCGCCCGTGCGGTGATGGGTGGCGCGTAAGATACGGTAAATGACGGGGTCACGCATATTGATATTGGGCGACGCCATATCAATTTTAGCACGTAAGCATTTGCTGCCATCGGGGTATTTGCCTGCACGCATTTCTCTGAAGAGCGCTAAATTTTCCTCTACCGAGCGGTTGCGGTACGGGCTTTCCTTACCGGGCTCTTTTAAAGTTCCTCGGTTTGCGGAAATTTCCTCGGCGGTTAAATCGCAGACGAACGCCTTGCCCATGGTAATCAATTGTTCGGCGTAAGCGTAAATTTGTTCGAAAAAGTCGGATGCGTATACCTCTTTTGCCCACTCGTAGCCCACCCATTCGATATCCTTACGAATAGCGTTGACGAACTCGGTTTTCTCTTTCGAGGGGTTGGTATCGTCGAAAAAGAGGTTGCACTTGCCGTTATATTTAATCGCCGTACCGAAGTTGATGAGCATGCTTTTGACGTGCCCGATATGCAGATAACCGTTGGGCTCGGGCGGAAAACGGGTTTGAATTTGGGTTACCTTGCCTGCCGCCATGTCCTCCTTTACGATTTGTTCTATGAAATTGGTTGCTTCTGTTTCTGCCATAAAAATCTCCGATTTTTTTTGTAATATGTATTCAGTAGTCGAAAACCCCAACCTGTGGGTCAAGGGAGCGTGGCTTCCTTGCGGGTGGGTTGGAGGTTGCTCCGCCCCACGACTTGGGTGTCGAGAGGGCGTAACGCCCTTCGCAAAGGTTTGTAAGGGAACGGCGTTCCCTTACGCAATAAAGCCTTTCAATAGCAATCTTCGATTGCGTATATCTATCGCCTTTGGCGATTACGGCGCAAGGCATAGCCTTGCTTATACGAGGCTTAATGGTTTAGGAGACAGTCGTCCCCTATAACCCCTACCAAAGGGTCATAAACCCTTTGGAAACCCAGGTTGGGGGGGATTAACTCAAGCCGTAAATTTTACCGGTTTCGTCTAAATCGATATGCTCGGCGGAGGGGTGCTTGGAAA
>JAFTRD010000069.1 GCA_017462425.1 Clostridia bacterium
AGCTGTACGTATTATATTCCGACTATCTGGTGCTTGCCACGGGCGGCGTAGGGGGGCTGTTTCAAAATTCCACCAACTTCCGCTCCCTCACGGGCGACGCTCTGGCAATGTGCTTAAACCACGGCGTGAAGTGCGAACATCTCGATTACGTGCAAATTCATCCCACCACGCTGTACAGTAAAAAACGTGGGCGCAGGTTTTTAATTTCCGAATCGGTTCGGGGCGAAGGGGCGGTGCTGTTAAACGCCAAGGGCGAGCGCTTTACCGATGAATTAGAACCCCGTGACGTGGTGACGGCGGCAATTTTGAAATAGATGAAGGAAGAAAATTCAAAGCACGTATGGCTGGATTTACGTCCCATCGGCAGTCGAGAGCGAATTGTAGAGCATTTCCCCACCATCGTGCGGCACTGTCAGGAGGAGGGCTACGACGTATTCTCCGAGCCCATTCCCGTCGTGCCGTCCCAGCATTATTTCATGGGCGGCGTCGCCAGTGATTTACAGGGCAGAACCTCCATGCCAAGGCTGTACGCCGTGGGGGAAACGTGTTGCAACGGGGTACACGGCAAAAACCGTCTGGCGTCCAACTCCCTGCTGGAGAGCTTGGTCTTCGCCAAGCGCTGCGCGCTGGACATAGGTCGGCATTACCAATCCGTTCCCGTAGAATATTGCAGTCGGGCGGAGGCAGAACTGGACCAAACGCAATATACAGACGCAAAAGCGCTGTTCAAGGCGTATAAAAAACAAATACTCAAAGAAATGGAGAAAGAAAAAAATGAATCCGATCACAGAACAGTTACACGTTGACGAACTGATTAAATTAGCGTTAAAAGAAGATATTTCCAGCGAGGACGTATCCACCAACGCCGTCATGCCCGACTATCAAAAGGGCAGCGTACAGCTCATCTGTAAACAGAAGGGCGTCATTGCCGGCTTGCAGGTGTTCGCCCGTGTATTCACGTTGCTTGACGGGAATACGCAGGTGCAGCTTTTGGCAAAGGACGGCGACGAGGTTGAAAACGGTCAGCTCCTCGGCACGATTACGGGGGATATTCGGGTGCTGTTGTCCGGCGAGAGAACGGCGCTCAATTATCTGCAACGCATGAGCGGTATTGCAACCTATACCCGAAAAGTGGCAAATTTATTACAGGGCAGCAACACCAAGCTCTTGGATACCCGTAAAACCACGCCCAATATGCGTATTTTTGAAAAATACGCCGTAAAAGTGGGCGGCGGCAACAATCACCGCTACAACCTTTCGGACGGCGTTCTCTTAAAAGACAACCATATCGGCGCAGCGGGCGGCGTAAAAGAGGCGGTGCTTGCGGCAAAGGCGTATGCGCCGTTCGTGCGGAAGATAGAGATAGAGGTGGAAAATTTAGCCCAGCTTCAAGAGGCGCTCGACGCCGGCGCAGACATCGTCATGCTCGATAATATGGATACGGAAACGATGAAAAAAGCCGTTGAAATGTGCAAGGGCAGGGCGCAAACCGAATGTTCGGGCAACGTTACGGCGGAAAATATTGCAAGAATCAAAGATATCGGCGTAGACTACGTTTCCAGCGGTGCGCTCACCCATTCTGCGCCCATTTTAGATTTATCCCTCAAAAATTTACACCCCGTGGAATAACAAGTATGAAAGGTGAAGAACGCAGAAAAAAAATTATAAGCCTGTTAAACGGCAAAACGCCCACCAGCGCAGGCGTTTTGGCGGCAAAATTCGGCGTTTCCCGTCAGGTTATCGTGCAGGACGTAGCGCTTTTGCGTTCGGCTGGAACAAAAGTCGTTTCCACGCCCAGGGGGTATCTCGCCGTGGTAGCTCCCCCTGCCTTTTTGCGTACCTTCAAAGTGCGTCACGAGGACGAAAAAACCGAGGAGGAGCTCAATCTCTTCGTGGACGCAGGCGGATTCGTCAAAGACGTATTCGTGCATCATAAGGTATACGGCACCATCGGCGGCGAGCTGAATTTAGCCAATCGGGCGCAGGTGTCCGAATATATGCGCTCCATCACGGGCGGCAAGAGCAGTCTTTTAAAAAACGTAACGGGCGGATATCATTATCACACCGTCACGGCGCAGAGCGAAGAGGTTCTCGACCGAATAGAAATGCGCCTGAGAGAAAAGGGCTTTTTAATAGAGAAATAGAGCAGTAGGGGGGAGTTTTTCTTTGAAAATTACGGTAATCTCAGCCAATCAATCGTCCGTCAAAGGCGTAAAAAAAGAAAAGGGTCAAAGCCTGTTCATTCAGTCGGAGAATCATAATTTTTTATTCAACTTCGGCGCGGGTACTACCTTTTTAAAAAACATGCAAACGCTTGGCGTTTCTTGCGACGCTATCGACACGGCAATCCTCTCCTGCGGCAATACGCTGTATAGCGGCGGACTTCTTCCCTTTTTCACGCAAAACCGCCACGCCGCAATTTACGCTCGGGTCAATGCGTTCGACGCACGCTATCAAAAAACGCTGTTTGGTATGAAAAACGTCGCACCGGATGCCCGTTTAAGCGCCAAGCGCCGTATTTTACGCTGTAAAAATTACTTTCTTTCCAAGGACGGCAGCTTTGCCACCTTCTCTCTGAGCGCAGGGGCGGAACCCCTTTCTCCTGCCAACGCTACGTATTTCTTTAAGAATGAAAACGGCAACTTCGTTCCCGATAATTTCTCCCACGAAATGTATCTTCTCGTCCGTGCGGACAAGCGTTGGGCGCTGTTTTGCGGAGACGCTCATGCGGGAATTGAAAGAATCGTCGAAGCGGCGCAAGATCTCGTTCTAAATAGCCTAGGTGGACGCCTGGCTTGGGTTATCGGAGGCTTTAACCTGACCTTACCGAGCGGTAAACCCGTACCCGAGCAATATATAGACGGCGTTGCCACGGCGCTTGCGGATAGGGGAATTTGGTATTACACCGGTCATTCCACGCACCCGCGCGCCTATACCCGTCTTATATCCGTTCTCGGCGATAGCGTTGCGTTTTACGCCGCAGGCGACGTGATCGAGCTTTAACCCGCCGTAAAAGTGAAAAGCGTAGGGCATATAGCGTATGCTTCAACTAAAAAATACGCATACTGAATTTACCATGCCCACAGCCGTTACCCATCAGCTCTTAGCCGAGGAAGTGTATAAAAAACTGCCATACGTATTACAAAAAAAGGTACTTTCGTTGCCCCATTATTACTTTGGCGCACAGGGTTGCGACGTATGCTTTTTCTATAAAATTCTAACCGCCTCGTCCGATAATTTCGGGCGTTTTTTACACAAAAATCAACCCCTGCTGTTTTTCAATATTCTTTTGCAGGAGTCGAAAAAGGACGAAGAGGTTCGCTCGTACGCCTACGGATATATCACCCAGTCTGCCGCCGACACCGTCTTTCATCCGCATATTTACCAAGCCATGGGCGGAGAGGGAACGCTGTTGCACCACGCCATAGAGCACGCCTACGACGGCGCGCTTTTAAAGCGGTATCGGCAAGGGGAAGGTCTTTCGTTTTACCGCCTACCCCGCCCTGAAAAAGGGTCGCTGGACGGCGTATATACTGTATACGCACGCTATGCGCGCGAGAGCGGCTGGGGGTGCTTGAGCAAAAAGGGCTTTACGGCGGCAGTCAGGCGTTACTATGCGTTTGCCTCCATGCGCACGCCCTTCTTTCGCAAAAAATACGCCGAAAAGGCCGAAGTACTGTTTGAGCAGGCGATAAAAAGGAGCGTAAGCTTAATAGAGTCGTTTGAATCGGATAAAAAATCGGATTTAAAGGCAGAGGCGTTCGGGCGGCATTATTTAAGCGGAGAAATCGTATAAAAAATCGCATAAAAAAATAAAAAAAGGCAAAAACAAGCAAAAAATCGATTGACAAGCCCCGCTTGGTTGTGATAAACTCTATTTACGCACCTGAGTAGGGGTGTAATTTTTTTGTACGGAGTTTTCGATATGGCAGTAAAAACAGCGAGAACAAAAATCACGTTCGAGTGCACGGAGTGCAAGAATAGAAATTACAATTCTTTCAAGAATAAGAAGAACGATCCCGACAGATTGAACATCAACAAATACTGTCCGTTCTGCAAAAAGCATACCGCTCACAAAGAAACCAAGTAATTTTTATTTTAATCCCAATTCCCGCAGCGGCGGGAGGATAAGAGGTGAAACATGGCAAAGACAAAGTCCGATAAGCCCAATATCTTCGTAAGATTTGGCAGAAAAGTAAAGGAAATTTTTTCCGAACTGAAAAAGGTTACCTGGCCTTCCTTCGGTAAAGTGGTAAAAACTACCGCTGTCGTACTCGTTGTAGTAGCGGCATTTTTGGTGGTATACACCGCAGTAAACGCCGGCTTGGGCGCATTGTTGCAGCTGATTACGAGCTGGAGCTAAGGAGAAAAAGGCTTTATTATGGAAAACGTAGCAACCGAAAAGCTGGAATGGTATATTCTGCACACGTATTCGGAATACGAGGCGATGGTCAAGGACAGCCTGGAGAAACTGATTGAAAACAACAATCTGAAAGACCAGGTGGTTGACATCAAAATTCCCATGGAAGAAGTGATGGAGGAGAAAAACGGCAAGAAAAAGGTTGTCAGCCGCAAGCTCCTGCCCTGTTACGTGTTCATAAAAATGATTTATTCCAATCAGCTTTGGTATATGATTACGCAGACGAGAGGCGTAACCGGCTTCGTCGGGCCCCAGGGCAGACCCATCCCCATGAAGGCGGATGAAATACGTAAAATGCGTTTGGAGGAGTTCGTCTCCAACGCCGATTTCAAGGTGGGCGATACGGTCAGCATGGACGCAGGTCCTTTGGAGGGCTTTACGGGTACCATTACCGAAGTCAACGATGCGGTGCAGAAGGCCCGTGTCAATATTATGATGTTCGGCAGAAGTACGGACGTAGAAGTGGAATATATGCAGATGAAGAAGGTAGACGTAGTTCTGCCGTCCGAGGAGGAGCCCTCCAAGGAAGAATCTGCGGAGAAGTAAAAAAACAAAGAAAGCAATCGGGCAGCCTGCCCGTTTGAATAAGTGGGAGAGGGGACAAATCTCTTTTCGGTTCCCTTGTTAAAACCACGAAATGGAGGATATTATGGCAAAAAAGATTACTGCGGTAGTAAAATTGCAGCTTCCTGCCGGCAAAGCAACTCCGGCACCCCCCGTTGGTTCTACGTTAGGCCCCTACGGTATTAACTTACCTGGCTTCACCAAAGAATTCAACCCAAAAACGGCAAACCAGCCCGGTTTGATTATTCCTGTCGTCGTTACGATTTATCAGGACCGTTCGTTCACGTTTATATTAAAGACACCCCCTGCACCCGTTTTGATTAAGAAAGCACTCGTCATTGAAACGGCAAGCGCAAAACCCAACACCCAGAAAGTCGGTCAGCTCACCAAGGCACAGGTTGAAGAAATTGCTAAATTGAAGATGCCCGATTTAAACTGCACGTCCCTCGAAGCCGCTATGAGCATGGTAAAAGGTACCGCACGCAGCATGGGCGTTACGGTGGAAGAATAATAAAGGAGCGCGTGGGAGAGAGGAAACTCTCGCAACTACCACAAGGAGGTAATTTTTAATGGGTAAGAAGTATATAGACAGTTTGAAAAGTTTTGACAGCACCAAGCAGTACGATCTGGCTGAAGCTGTCGGCATCGTTTTAAACACCGCAAAGGCAAAATTTGACGAAACCGTTGAATTACACATTCGTTTGGGCGTAGACCCCCGTCAGGCAGACCAGCAGGTTCGTGGCGTTCTCGTTCTCCCCAACGGTACGGGTAAAGACAAGAAGGTTTTGGTTATCGCCAAGGGCGACAAGGCAGACGTAGCACAGGCTGCCGGCGCAGACTACGTTGGCGCAGAAGAAATGATCGCTAAAATCCAGGGTGAAAACTGGTTCGATTTCGACGTTATCATCACCACTCCCGATATGATGGGTATGGTTGGTCG
>JAFTRD010000070.1 GCA_017462425.1 Clostridia bacterium
GTTTGGCTCGTTGGAAAACTTCTCGCAAGATTGCAAGGCGGGGTGGCTTCCGAATCGAGAGAAGAACAGTCCGTCATAGCTCCCGTAAAAGCCGTGCAAACGGAAACGGAAGGTGTGGACGAGGAAACGCTTGCGGTTATTACGGCGGCAATTATGGCGTATTATGAACAGCAAAACAGCAGATGTGAATTCACGGTAAAAAGAATTAAGACGATTAAGAGATATTAAGGAGAAAATATTATGCGTAATTTTGTTATCACGGTTAATGGTAAAAGCTATCAGGTAGGCGTTGAAGAAGTAGGCGTGGCTTCGGCGCCCACACCCGTAATCACGACGGTGCAAACGGCAGCGCCCGCTCCTGTTGCAGTTGAGGCTCCTGTTCCTCAGGTGGCGCCTGCGCCCGCTGCAGCGCCTAAGGCGGCTGCTCCTGCGAACGGCGAAAAGGTAATTGCTCCGTTCCCCGGTCTTATTAAAAATCTTCTCGTTTCGGATGGCGCAACGGTTAAAAAGGACCAGCCGATCCTCGTTTTGGAGGCAATGAAAATGGACAACGATATTACTGCTCCTTGCGACGGCGTCGTATCGTTTAGCGTTGCCAAGGGTTCCAACGTGGAATCGGACGCAGTGCTTGCCGTTATCGGTTGATAGAGGATAGGTATCGGAATGCAAAATTTACTCGTTACCATTAGCGAGATGTTTGAAAATTTGTTTAACGGTTTCGGCTTTATGCAAGAAAGTGCAGGTTGGGAAAATTACGTGATGCTTCTGATTTCTTTCGTGCTGATGTATCTTGCCATCGTTAAAAAATTCGAACCTCTTCTTTTGTTGCCGATTGCATTCGGGATGTTTTTGATCAATATCCCCGGAGCGTATCAGGTATTATGGGGTACTTATCCCGAGGGGAGTCACGCTTACGAGGACGTGCAAAACCGCGGTCTTTTGTGGTATCTGTTTTTTGGCGTACAAAACGTTATTTATCCGCCGCTCATCTTCCTTGGCATCGGTGCAATGACCGATTTCGGTCCGCTGATTTCCAACCCGAAGAGTATGCTAATCGGCGCAGCGGCGCAGTTTGGTATTTTCCTGACGTTGGTCGGTGCCATCGCGCTTGGCTTCGATCTTGCCTGCGCGGCTTCAATTGCCATTATAGGCGGGGCAGACGGACCTACGGCGATCTACGTAACGCAGATGCTTGCAGATCTTGCAGGCGAGGATTTGCTTTCGGCTATTTCCGTTGCGGCGTATTCCTATATGTCGTTGATTCCTATCATTCAAAAGCCGTTGATGCGGATGCTCGTTCCCAAAAAGGAAAGAGCTATTAAAATGAAGCCGCTTCGTAAAGTTAGTAAGGTGGAAAAAATTATTTTCCCCGTGATGGTAACTTTGGTGGTTGGTATTTTGCTTCCCGACGCAAGTCCGTTGCTTGGTATGCTGATGCTCGGTAATCTTTTGAAAGAATGCGGCGTGTGCGACAGATTGTCTTCGCAGGCGCAGAACGGATTGATGAACACCATTACGATTTTCCTCGGTGTTTCCGTCGGTTGTAAGGCTTACGGTGCGACCTTCCTTGATCCCAGCACGCTGAAAATTATCTTGCTCGGACTTGTTGCCTTTATGTTCGGTACGATCGGCGGGCTTTTGATGGGTAGATTGATGTGCAAACTTTCCAAAGGCAAAATCAACCCGCTTATCGGTAGCGCAGGGGTTTCCGCCGTTCCTATGGCGGCGCGTATTTCTGAGGACGTAGGACGTGAAGAGGATCCCAGTAATCATCTTTTGATGCACGCTATGGGACCCAACGTCGCAGGCGTTATCGGTTCGGCAATTGCAGCAGGCTTCCTGCTTTCACTCTTTTAAAATATGAGGTAATAAACTATGGAATTTAACGTAGAAAAAAGAAAAGTAATGCTTACGGAAACTATTTTGCGTGACGCTCATCAATCGCAGGCTGCGACCCGTATGAGAATTGACGAAATGCTTCCCGTATTAGAACAGCTCGACGAAATCGGATATTATTCGATTGAAGCTTGGGGTGGGGCTACTTTCGATTCCTGCCTTCGTTTCTTGAACGAAGACCCGTGGGAAAGATTGAGTACCTTACA
>JAFTRD010000071.1 GCA_017462425.1 Clostridia bacterium
GGCTTGCCCTTACCGCTTATTTCCAGCGGCAACACCTCCTTGATTATCACAATGCTTTCCATGGGGCTTTTGTATTGTATTTCCAGACACAACGAAGAGCGAGAAAATCATATGATATAGTGATTTTCATCTTACAAGGTGTACTATACATGGATAAATTTATAATAGAAGGAGGGAACAGGCTGTACGGTTCTATCAACGTGCAATCGGCAAAAAATTCCGTACTGGTTCTGCTTGCCGCCTCTATTTTAACGGAGGAACAAGTGATAATAGAAAACGTCCCTAAAATTTCGGACGTTATTCATATGCACGATATTTTGAGAAAGATCGGCGCAAAGGTGTCGTTTCAGGGCGGAAACGTTTACATTTCAAGCGAAAACGCCGTGGAACAGGACATTTCTTCCCATCTCACACGGGAGCTTCGTTCTTCGGTGTTTATGCTCGGTTCGGTCCTCACCCGTTTCAAACACGCACGCATCTCCTATCCCGGCGGTTGCGATATAGGACTTCGTCCCATTGACCTGCATCTCTTCGGTTTGAAAAAGCTGGGCGTGAAAATAGAGGAGCGGGACGGCTACATAAACTGCAATGCGGAAAAATTACAGGGCGGAAATATCCACTTGGATTTTCCCAGCGTGGGCGCAACGGAAAATATCCTGCTTGCCGCCGTACAGGCGCAAGGGGAAACGGTGATTACCAACGCCGCAAAGGAACCAGAAATAAGGGATTTGCAGGATTTTTTAAACCGTATGGGCGCAAAAGTACACGGTGCGGGAACGGATACGGTGACGGTGCAGGGGGTTAAAAAGTTGCACGGCACCAGGTTTACTCCCTTGCGTGACCGCATAGAAGCGGGTACCTTTCTCATTGCCGGCGCCATGTGCGGCGGCGAAATGCTGGTGGAAGGGGTAAAAAGACAAAATATTGCCTCCTTGCTCAACAAATTGAGTGAAAACACTTGCAAAATACATATTGAAAATGATAAAATATATCTGAAAAGCAGTGGCAATTTAAAGTGCAACCGATATATAGAAACCCTTCCTTTCCCCGGCTTCCCCACCGATTTGCAGGCGCAGATGACCTCACTCAACTCTATTGCGGACGGCGCTTGTATTTTGACGGAAAATTTGTTTGAAACCCGATTCAAGAACGTGCCTGAACTCATTCGAATGGGCGCGGATATTACGGTGAAAAACAGAACGGCGTTGGTGCGGGGCGTCAAACGTCTGCACGGGGCAACCGTCAGCGCGGAGGACTTACGTGGCGGAGCGGCTTTGACGCTTGCGGCGTTGGCGGCGGAGGGTAAGAGCGAGGTTTTAAATTTATCGCATATAGACAGAGGATACGCCTCTTTGGATAAAAAGCTGAAAGCCCTGGGCGCAAAAATTGAGCGAGTGCAGGCATAGGCGTACCTCCGGATAAAATCCGAAAACAGGAGAAAGATATACGAATGAAGAGTAAGAGAAAATTGGTCGTTATAATTTCCGTCATTTTATTTCTGGCGGTGCTTTTGCTTGGGGCGAATACCGTCTTTTCCGTTTCGCAGATAGAAATTGCGTACGTCGTTTCTTCTGAACAGGCGAAAAACGACTCTTTCGCTTTGCAGAGCGAATTGGAAGAGGCGTACGTCGGAAATAATATTTTCTTCATCAAGCAAGAAGACGTGACCTCACGCTTTGCCCCTTATTCGTATCTCCAGGTAAAAAGTTTTGAAAAATCTTATCCGAACAAGCTAAAACTTACCGTAGAGGAGAAGATGGAGACCTTTGCTTTGTCGGCGGTAGAGGGCGAGAAAATCGTCTATTATATGACCGATTTACAGGGACGGATTTTGCGCAAAAAAGATGCCAACGTCAACAACGTAGACGGCAGAGAAAACTTCCTGATAGAGGGTTTACGTTATTCAGGGAACGGTTTTTCCGGCGACGGCAATTTTTCCACGGTAATGAGTGCTTGCGCCAAAATGGAAGAGCTGACGGGCGGTATTCGCACCTGTCTTACGCAGATGACGGTCTTTGTTCCCACGTCTAATCCGGCGGACTCCGAGCTTATCGTAAAAACGAGAGAGGGCGTAACCATTCATATCGTCAATCCTTCCGTTCTCACCGTAGAAAAGACGGAAGCGGTGATGGAATATTATTTTTCGCTGAGTACGGCGGATAAATTATACGGAGATATATACGTTCTGGACAGCAACGGATCCGTCGTTGTCTCATAAAACGCATTTGAATATACCATGTCCGAAAAAAACGCATAAAAGGAGGCTTTTTTATAAGCCTCTTTTTTCAATAAAAACCGATAAAATTACGTTCATACCCTTGACAAGGAAAGGAGAATGTTTTATAATATATTTATAATATATTATTTTCACTTGCGGAGAAAGTAAAATGGGGAATAAAAGCGTTGCAATACTTGACGTTCGGTCTATGTCCGTTACGGCGGTCATCGGCGAGGCGGGCGTCAACAATACTTTTATATTCAAGGGTTCGCAATCGCAGTCGTACGAGGGCTACGAGAACGGCCGCTTTTATTCCGTAAAAGACTTAAAAGATGCAGTGTATACGGCGTTGAACGCAGCCGAGGGCAGCGCTAACGAGCATTTAAAAACCGTCTACGTCGGCGTACCGGGCGAATTTATAAAAATCGTCAATAAAAAGCATATGATCGGCTTTGCTACACCCAAACGTATTTCTGCCGGCGATAAGGAAATGCTTTTTAAAGACGGTTACGGCACGATAGAGGAATCGGCGTATGAAAACATTCATACCTCTGCGTTGTATTTTATTACCTCCGATTCAAGAAAGGTACGAGATCCGAGCGGTATCGTCAGCTCCACCTTACAAGCCAACGTATGTTATATGCTTTCCAGTACGTATTTTAATTCCACGTTGCGGGATATGCTAAGGGAATACGGCTTTAAAAACGTGTATTTCGTTCCCACTTCATATGCGCAGGCAACGTATCTTTTGAGCGAGGAAAAAAGAAGAGAAAGCGCCGTTATGTTGGATATCGGAACGCTTTCTTCTACGGTTTCCATCGTTTACGGCGACGGTATTTTCCAGGAAAAAACTTTCTGGGTCGGCGAGGGGCACATCGTTGCGGAGCTCTGCCAGAAGTGGGAGATTTCCTATGCAGATGCGTTGGAAGTACTCAAACAGGCGAATTTGTTCCGTTTGGGCGGTGTCGATATACAGATCACCGAGGACAAGCGAGTAACCGTAGACAAAGTGAATGAAATTATTAAGTTTGGTTTAGACAAACTTTGCGAACCGCTGGCTGCTTTTTTGGAGGAATGTTCGGCGATATCTGCCAACCGAACCCTTTTAATTACGGGTGAGGGTATCACGGGTATCCGTGGTGCGGTAGAACATATTTCCAAGCGGCTAAACCGGGAAACGGACGTGCTTGCGCCCGAATTGCCTTATTACAATAAGCCTTCCATGAGTTCTAAAATCAGTCTTTTGCATTACGCGCTCAAAAACAGAAAGAAGGAAGGATTTTTTAATAAACTTTTAAACGGATTTGGAGGTTAAACGAATAATGTTTAGTGACGTACAGAAGTTAGCAGGAGCAAAAATAAAGGTCATCGGCGTCGGCGGTGCGGGTAATAACGCCGTCAACCGTATGATAGAAGCGGGGATTACCAGCGCGGAATACGTTTGCGTCAATACCGATAACCAGGTATTGCTGCTTTCCCCCTGTGAAACGAAAATTCAGATCGGCGCACAGCTTACCAGAGGTCTGGGCGCAGGCTCCGATCCCGAAATCGGCAGACAGGCTGCGGAGGAGAGTAAGGAAGAGCTTTCCAAAGCAGTGGAGGGAACCGACCTGTTATTCATCACCGCCGGTATGGGTGGCGGTACGGGTACGGGCGCCGCTCCAGTCATTGCAAAAATCGCCAAGGATATGAAAATTCTCACGGTAGCCGTTGTTACCGAGCCTTTTAGCTTTGAAGGTAAAAAGAGAATGGACAATACCATCAAAGGTCTCGAAAACCTGAAAAAATACGTAGATACTTTGGTCGTTATTCCCAACGATAAAATTTCCACGGTCGTACCCAAAAACACGCCCATTCAGGAAGCGCTCCGTTATGCGGACGAAGTTCTGCGCCAAGGTATCAGCGGTATCACCGATTTAATCGTAAAACCTGCATTCATCAATTTGGACTTTGCAGACGTTAAAGCAGTTCTGAAAGACAAGGGTCTGGCGCACATGGGCGTCGGCGTTGCCAAGGGTGAAAACAGAGTGGTAGAGGCGGTGCGCCTTGCCGTAAACTGTCCCCTGTTGGAAACGACCATCGAAGGGGCTACGGGCGTTATCATCAATATCGTCGGCGGCAGAGATTTGACGTATGAAGAAGTAAGAACCGCAGGTACGCTTGTACAGAGCGTAGTGGATTACTCCGCAAACATCATTTTCGGCGCAGGTATTGATGAAAATATGTCCGAAGAAGTGGCCGTTACGGTTATCGCAACCGGTTTCCCTACGGCGGAAACCTCTTCTTACGACCCTGAAGATGAAAAGCAGAAGATGCAGAACTTCTACATCAACAATCGCCAGCAATCTATGGATCCTACCATAATGCAACCCAAACAGCAGCCCTACGTTGGATATGCGCAGAACCCTTATCAGCAACCTCAACAGGGTTATCAACAAAATCCCAATTCTTATGCGCAGCCTCAGCCTCAACCGACGCCTCAGCCTATGCCTGCGCCCGTAGACGCAGAGCTTGCATCGCCCATTGAAGAAGCGCCTCGCCCTTCGGGCAGCAAATTGCCTACCTTTGTGCAAAGACTTTTCGGTAGAAAAAAATAATAGAAAAAACGGGGGAAGAACGAGATTCGTTCTTCCCTAATTTTATATAACCGCAAGAAAAAGCAGAAAAAAACTATTTTTTTATAGGGGTTTTATGCATAA
>JAFTRD010000072.1 GCA_017462425.1 Clostridia bacterium
GAAGCCGAGGGCACGCAAAAGCACGGTAGCGCAAAGTTTTCTCTTTCTGTCTACCTTTACCCATAATACGCCCTGTAAATCCTGTTCGAGTTCGAGCCAAGCGCCACGGTTGGGGATAACGGTGGTATTGAAAATTTCCTTACCTGCTTTCTTATCCTTTTCGCACGCATTGTATACGCCCGAGGAACGAACGAGCTGGGAGACGATGGCGCGCTCTGCGCCGTTGATGATGAACGAACCGTGTTCGGTCATCAAAGGAATGTCGCCCATAAAGACTTCCTGATCGACGGTTTCCTGTTTGACCTTGTTGACCAGTCTTACTTTCACTCTCAACGCCTTGGCGTAAGTAGCGTCACGGTTGCGGCACTCTTTTTCGTCGTACTTGGGTTTTGCTGCAAATTCGTGTTCCAAAAAGTACATTTCAAAGTGATCGGAATAGTCCGTGATGGGAGAAAAATCTTCAAAGACGTCTGCAATGCCTTCGTTGATAAAGGCTTTGTAGCTGTCCTTCTGAATTTCAACCAAGTCGGGAATATCGATAACTTCATTGATGGAACCGAATTTCCTTCTTTCGTTTTTGCCGTACTTGACAATAGGTAAATTCATGCGGTTGTTATTGCTCCTTTTTTCTTATTTTTTATAACAACGAGCGACCTACCGAGTATATCTTTTCATCGATAAAAATCATGTTACCAAAATTAAAATTTTAAAAATTTTCAAAAACCCTTTACAGATTGCAAATTTTGCTGTATACTAAAAGCCGTAAATTAAAGGGTTTTACTACTTTTTTACGCACTTTTGCCCTCTATTTTTTGGGAAAAATCCAAAAATGCGCAAAATACGCATAATAATACATTATGTTATTCTAAACCTTTTTTTCGGGAAAGTCAATCGTTTTTTTGAAACTTTTTCCAAATCGACAAAAATATTTTTCATAAGGAGATTTTATCGATGAGAATCGACAAATTTTTAAAAGTTTCACGAATTTTGAAACGCCGTACCGTGGCGCAGGAAGCCGCCAAACAGGGCAAGGTTTTTATCAACGGCAAGGAGGTAAAGCCCGCGCATCCCGTAAAGGTGGGCGACGTGGTAGAAATTGAATACGCCACCAGCCGCTTGCGGTTTAAGGTTTTACAAGTATTGGAGGTTGTAAAAAAGAACGATGCAGCCTCGCTCTATGAAATTATTACGGAGTAAAGAAAGCAATATGAACGTTTCCGTTATTATCTGCGCCGCCGGCAAAGGATCACGCGCAGGGTTTGAAAAAAATAAATTACTGCTACCCATGCCCGGAGAAAAGGGTATAACCGTACTGGAAAAGACCGTGCGGGCGTTTCTGCGTGAGGATATTACGCAAATAATCGTTACCCTGTCCCCTTGCGATAAAGAAGAAATAGAATTACTGCTTGCGCCCTATCCCCTATGCAAAACCGTATTCGGCGGAGATACCCGCACGCAGTCGGTGAAGAACGCTCTTGCCGCCGTGGAGGGCGACGTCGTACTCATTCACGACGGAGCAAGACCGTACGTGACGCAGAAAATTATATCCGACTGCATTGAAAGCGTAAAAAAATACGGTAGCGGCGTATGCGCCCTGCCCGTGATAGATACCGCTATAATTGCCGAGGACGGAAATATAGCCGAAGTACCCAAGCGTGAAAACGTTTACACCGTACAGACGCCGCAGGGGTTTTTAACCTCGGATATCCTACGGGCGTACGGGCAAGTGGGAGAAGAAATTTACACGGACGATTCTGCCGTGTATGCGAAATTTATACAAAAACCCCGTCTGTTTCTCGGTGAACGGGGGAATAAAAAACTGACCTTCCGTGAGGATTTTGAACGGGTTACGCCTGTACGTGTGGGCGTGGGCATTGATACGCACGCCTTTGGAAAGGCGCAGGATTATATCGTACTGGGAGGGGTAAAAGTTCCCTCGGACAGCGGGCTGATTGCACATTCGGACGGGGACGTGTTGGTACATGCAGTGATGGATGCGCTGCTTTCCGCCGCAGGATTGAGGGATATAGGATATTATTTCCCCGATACGGACGATAAGTGGAAGAACGCAGACAGTATGCGGATGCTCAGCGAAGTAATGGAGAAAATAAAAAAACAGGGATTTACTCCCTGTAATGTGTCCGTAGCCGTGCAGGCACAAAAACCGAAACTTGCAAAATACGTGCCTACCATGTCCGAGAATTTGGCAAAAATGCTGAACCTTTCCCTAGCCGCCGTGGGCATTACCGCAGGCACCAACGAGGGCTTGGGGTACGTGGGCGAGGGCAAGGGCATTACCGTAACGGCAAGCGTTCTTTTGAAAGAAATTTAAGATTTTTGCATGGAATTTATAATATGCTCTGCGTAAGCGGCGGCGACGTTGACGCCCGTCGCTTTTTCTATACCCTTAAAAAAGGCGTTGGAGTTCACCTCGCAAAGCAGTAGACCCTCTTTGCCGAATAAAAAGTCTATGCCGCAATAATCCAGCTCTAAAAGATCGGAAATCTTTTTAGAGAGTAACGCAATCTCCTCGTTAACGGCAAAAGGCGCGCCAACACCGCCCAGGGCGATATTAGAGCGAAAATCCTCTTCGGCGCTGCGGAGCATGGCGGCGATTGCCTTACCGCCGACGCAAATGACCCGTAAATCTTTGCCACGGCTTTCGCCGACGTACTTCTGATAAAAATGCGGCGTAAAGCGAAGCCGAGTGGCGAGGGCGCAAAGCTCCTCTTCCGTCTTTGCCAGAAACACCTCTTTCCCCAACGAGCCGTAGCTGTGCTTGACGACCACGGGAAGACCTAAGGCGGTGATGACGTTTTTAGAGTAACCTTCCCCGATCTTCGCCTCGGACGTGTAACAGAAGGGCGCCGGTAAGGTTTCGGGCATGGGTATACCGTAATTCGCCAAAGCAACGTGCGTGAGCATTTTATCGTCGCAAATTTCTATTGCCCGTGCAGGGTTGAAAAGACGTAATCCCTTCTTTTCCAAAAGGCGCATAGTATACTTATCTTTATCCAGAAAAACGGCAAAATCCCCCGCTTGCTGCGAGGTGATTTTACCGTTTTTTTCTATGCTTGCGATACCGCAATAATTTTTACGTATTTCTACGGATATTCCTTTACGGGAAAACTCCTCCTGCAGGCGGCGCGCCTGATAGAGATAGTCCTCGTTTTCGGAATATGCGTTGACGATAATCAATCCTTTCATTTTACCCTATTTCAGCCCTTGTCAGGAAACAACTCGGATAATGCTTTCTACCTTTTCCACGCTCTCCAACGCACTGATTTTTGAAACGGCGGTTTTAACGCTTTGTTCTTTGGTTTCGTGCGTAATGAAGATGAGCGTTGCCTTACCGTCTGCATTGCAGTCCTTTTGAATCATCTCGCTGATAGAAACGTTCTGACGGGCGAAAATGTTGGCAATTTTACCGAGTACGCCAACCTGATCGTTGACCGTAATGCGCAGATAATACGCGCTGGAGAAGTTTGCCACGAACTTGGTTTCTTTCGAAGCGTTTGCCGTATTTTTAAAGGTGGAGTACTTGATATCCGAATGCGTAGCGGCGTAAATGATGTCGCTCACAACGGCACTACCCGTAGGAAGGTCGCCTGCCCCTCTGCCGTAAAGCATAACGTCGTCCACGGCATCGCCCGTGATATAGACTGCGTTAAACGCATCGTTTACGGAGGCTAAGGGATGACTTGCTCTTACGTAGGTAGGGTGCACTCTGACTTCGATACCCGCAGGGGTATTTTTACCGATGGCGAGGAGCTTGATGACGTAACCCAGCTCTTTGCCGTACGCAATATCTTCTTTCGTGATATGGGTAATACCTTCACGATGAATTTTGGTATAGGGAATTTTGGTGTGGAACGCCATGGAGGACAAAATGGAGAGCTTGTACGTGGAGTCAAAGCCCTCTACGTCCGACGTGGGATCGAGTTCTGCGTAACCGAGCGCCTGCGCCTGTTTTAAAACTTCCTCGTAGGAGGCACCCTCGTTGGTCATTTTATCCAAAATATAATTGGTAGTGCCGTTGACGATACCCATCATGGACAGGATACAGTTCGCCTGTAAGCCGTCCAAAAGCGTACGGATAATGGGCACTCCACCGACGCAGCTCGCTTCATAATACAGTCCGCAGTTTTTACGACGGGCAATACTTTCCAATTCGTAAGAATATTTTGCAATGAGTTCTTTATTCGAGGTAACGACCGATTTACCTGCGTTGAGCGCTGCCTGCACGAAGGTTCTTGCCACGCCGATACCGCCGATCATTTCTACCACGATGTCTACGTTGGGGTTGGAAACGACCTCTGCAATATTAGAGGCTACTTTTTCTGCGGGAATACCCAAAGCGGCAATACGTTCCCGACTCAGCTCGAGAACGGCCTCGACCTCCAGATCGATATCCTGCGTTCTCTTGTAAAAATCCTTATGTTCGGTAATAATCCGATACGTGCCGCCGCCGACAGTACCAAGTCCCAGAATGGCTACACCGACTCTTTTCATGTTTCCTTACTTCTCCTCTGAACTATTCAAGTAATATAAATATTTTAAACCGTTTAAAGTTAACAATTTATCCACCACGTCTATACAGGAAATTTCCTTGGCGATAATTTCACTAAAGCCGCCCGTGGCAATCGTTTTTACGCTGTTCGCTTTTAATTCCTTTTTAATTCTCTTGACGATATATTCCACCAAGCCCGCAAAGCCGAACACGATGCCCGCCTGCATGTTGGTAACGGTATTTTTTGCAATAATACTCTTGGGCGCTTCTATTTCTACCCTGGGCAGTTTTGCCGTACCGCCGACGAGGCTGTCCAAGGAGCCTTTGATGCCGGGAGCAATGACGCCGCCGATAAATTCCCCTTCCTCGCTTAGAATATTAAAGGTGGTTGCCGTACCGAAGTCGATAACAATGACAGGCTCGCCTGCTACGCCGTGATTGACTAAGGCGGATACGCAGTTAACGATTCGGTCTGCGCCCACTTCACGAGCGTTGTCACAGCGAATATTCAACCCCGATTTTAAGCCGGGCGCAAGCTGTAAGGGCTTGAACCCCAAGTAGAGCTTACACATATGCGCAACGGTGTAATCCAACGAAGGCACAACGGAGGACATGATTCCGCCCGTGATTTTTTCGTACGGTATACCCTTAAAACGGAGCATACTCATCAGCTGTTCGCCGTATTCATCCGACGTACGCTTATTATCGGTTGCCACACGGAAGGAAATGACCAGCTCGTCCCCTTCGTAGATACCGTATTTTATATTCGTATTACCTATATCTATGCAGATAATCATGTATTATACCTTTTTTATTTTTGAATACGTTTTTCAATTACTTTGTAAACGGTATGAAGCGCAGGCGCAACGATGAGATTGATTGCAAATTCAATAAAGAAATTGAAAGTAACCAGCACTAACAAAATAAATACGAGGATATTCATACCGCCGTAAGAACCCAGCGACTCTTGAAAAGCGATGATGCTTTCGTTCATAAACAAACAACCTATCACGAACAACGCCGTGTTGATAACGGGAACGATACCCGAGGCAACGAATACCGCTACGTATTTGTTTTTATTTGAAATAACACGGAAGAGAACGCCTGACAAAAAGCCTGCCACCGTCGTCTTTAAGATACAGGTAAAGACGGTTATAACGGGCGTATACGTCCAGATAATCGTATAAAAAGGACTTCCTCCCATAACGACCTGAATTAAAACGACTACGCCGCAGGCAAGCCCCAGAAACGCACCTGCCAAAGGTCCGAGTAAGATAGCGCCCAGCACGATGGGAATCAGCGTAAAATTGAGCTGAACCGCACCGATTGTAATTGCTCCACCGAACGTCTGCAACACAATGACGAGCGCCAATAAAACGGCAAGCATCGTTACGTTTGTAGCCGAAAAAAAGTTCTTTTCCGTAGACATATTCAATTAACCTCCATCAACCTCCCTATAGGATGGCTGTGTTTAAAATTTTTACCGTGTTTTGTTCGTCGAATTGCAAAAAACATATCCGCAAACCAATGTACGGTTATAATATTATAACAATCTTTTCTGCTTTTTGCAACTAAATGACCGCTTGCATAGACTTTTTTTATGAAACCATCAGGGAATTTGTAACATTTTTTATTCCAAATTAATAATATTTAATATACACGAAAACACGGAAAGCATACATACGAAACATTTAAGGCTCCGTGGATTATAGGAGGTTTTACATAATGAACTGTAATTCTTGTTGTTCTAATAATAACAACTGTCTTTGGATTTTAATCCTTGCCCTCGTACTCTCTAATAGAAATATCTGCTTAGAGAATATTTTAAGCGGCTGCGGCTGGCCTATTATTATTGCGCTTTTATACTGTATGTGCAAAAACGGCTCGCTCGCTTCCATTATTAACGGTCTGTGCGGCAACTCCTGCGGTTGCGGCTGCGGCTGTTAAAAACCGTCACGCTTAACCAAGGCGTGAAATAAGCAAAAAAGTCTCACTCATTCAATTGATATGCCCCCCAAAAGTTTCTCACCTTTTGGGGGGCACTTCCTAGTGTTAGATGCCGTATTTATAAACAAATGAATA
Organism: Clostridia bacterium; assembly: GCA_017462425.1. The sequence continues at coordinate 6,593 of JAFTRD010000072.1, forward strand.
TCTTATACTTATACGCCGTATAGTTCTTTGAGCAATTTTTTCTCGTACTTTCGAACGCCTGCTAAGGGCTCTTGTTCCAGCGCATATTCAAGCCTTAACAGAATTTCTTCTTTCTCTTTTTCATTCCCGCAAAGCGTTGCGTAAGCAAATTCAGAACGCAACGTATCAAGCGTTCCCTCGTTCTCTTTTAGTTCTTGAACGAAAGCATAGTAACACTCGGCTGCCTCCTTATCTTCCTGTAAACGACAATACGTAAACGTGATTTCTGAACAAATAGGCAAGAGATATTCCGTCGGAAGATACTCTAAACAATCCTCTAAACGAAGTATACTTTCCACCGCTTTTTGCTTTTCTCCCCCGTCGAGGTAATAAGCGTAGCGATAGTACTGAATGAGAGAAAAATAAACGTCGTCCTCGGAAAGCTGGGGAGAATTGAAATACAAGCTCTTATCAATTTCGCTCGGGGTATACCCTTGCGCAAGATAGCCTTGAATGGTAAAAATATGCGTGGCGGTTACCATAGAGGGTTCGTTTTTAATGAGCCCGAATATAATAGCGCCGTCGTATTGAGGGGAAAAGGAATTAAATTTACCAACAGAAGGTAGGCGCAGTACGGTAAAGTTGCTCCCACGCTTGCCCAAAGGAAGGGATTGTTTACGAGGATAACGACGGGCAGTAGGAGAAGAATATACGCCGACTGCAACAAAAGTCCGCCCAAAGCGAAAAACGTAAACCTTTCTCTTATTTTTTCGCATCAGTGGGATA
>JAFTRD010000073.1 GCA_017462425.1 Clostridia bacterium
CCGAGCCCAAGGTGAGGTCGAACTTTTCAGCCGTACCGCCGTTGAACTTCTCGCCGTCGATGGTGCCGCAGAAGTCGATATTGGCGACGTCGCCGTTTTGCGCCGCACGGTCGGTAACCTCTACCTGACGGGCGTTGCGGTCCTGTAACTTTTTAAGTTCGGCGTCTACGTCCTCATCTTTTACATTATATACGAACTCTTTGATTTTTATACCTTTGTAGCTCTCGATAACCACGTCGGGCTTTACGGGAACGACGGCGCTGAGCTTTACGCCCTTATCGGACAAGTTGTCTACGGAGAGATCGGGATCACCTACGGCGGTAAAGTTATCCTTTTCTTTTTCCAGAATGGTGCCGTAATTTTCGTTATATAATTCGTTCAAAGCGTCTTCGTAGAAAACGCCCTTGCCGTAAAAGTTTTCAATTACGTTTCTGGGAGCCTTGCCTCTTCTGAAGCCGTTTACCATGAAACGGTTCTTGTTTTTCTTGTAGGCGCTTTCAATGGCGGTCTGCCATTCCTTGGCGGTGAAATCGATGGTGATTTTTACCGTGCTTTTTTCTGCGGACTCGTATTTGTACTTCATAAAAGATCTCCTGTACTAATATTGTTCTTTTTTATTCTTTGCCCTAATATTTTAGCATATTCCTTCAATAAAGAAAAGCGATTTTATTTACAAAATGCAATTTTTAGGGTATAATTTTAACCGAAGAAAGCAAAAAAAGGAACTTTTTATCATGCCTCAGGACACCTTTACCCTACGCCGCAACGCCGAAGAATTGAATAAAATTCTCTGCGGCGGTAAAATTAATAAAATCGTACAGCCAAACAAGGACGAGCTACTGCTTTATATATACACCGGAAAAAGCATTTTAAAACTGATAATTTCCACAAACGCCTCTTTTGCCAGAATTTGTTTGACTTCTTACGATAAGGAAGCGCCTGCCGTTGCGCCCAATTTCTGTATGCTGCTGCGAAAACACCTCTTGGGCGCAGAAATTTTAAAGGCGGAACAGGTGGGCTTTGAAAGAATTATCGCCCTGACCTTGCATTGCGTATCCGACTTTACGCAAACCGACCGCACGCTGTAAGTGGAGATTATGGGTAAATACTCCAACGCCGTGCTGGTGGAAAACGGAGTAATTTTAGGCGCTTTAAAAATGACCTCCCTGGAAGAAAATTACAAGCGTATTTTATTTTCAGGCGCAAAGTATACCCTGCCTGCGCCCCAGGACAAAGCCGACCCGACGGACAAAATTGCCCTGGCGCAAGCGTTGACGGGCTTTGATTGCTCCGCCGATAAAGCGCAGTTTTTATTCGAACGCATTGCCGGCATCGCCTACCCCACGGCGCTGCAAATTACCGCCGATTACGACGTAAATTCTCATATACCTATATGCGATTTTATGTACGAATACCTGTTTTCGGGCGAAACCCAGCCCTGCCTTTTATACCGTGACGGCGTGCCGACGGAGTTTGGCGCAAAATATTTAGCGGGTAGCGTCAGGCGGAGCTCCCTGCAAGAAGCGCAGGACGAATTATATTCTTACCGTGACAGCAAAAAGGCGCTGGAGGAGAAAAAACGGCGGTTGAGCGCAGCGGCGAACGCCCTGAAAAAAAAGCAGGAGAAAAAACTGGCGCAAATTCTGGAGAAATTAAAGGAAAGCCAAGGCGCAGAGGACTGCCGGTTAAAGGGCGAGCTGATTACCGCCAACATTTATCAGCTGGAAAAGGGCATGACCTCGTGTAAATTACAAAACTACTACCAAGAGGGCTGTCCGAAAATTACCGTTGCGCTGGATAAGACGCTTACCCCGGCGCAGAATGCGCAAAAATACTACAAACGCTATGCAAAATTAAAGCGCACCGTGGATGCGCTTATACCCAGGCAAAAAAACGAAGAGCGAGAGCTGGACTACGTCGAGAGCGTGCTTTCCGCCCTTTCCAGAGCGGAGGAGCTTGCCGACCTTATCGATATAGAGGAAGAGCTGACCGGTCTCGGAATTTTAAAAACACCGCAAAACGCAAAGAAAAAGAAGGCGGTGGAAACGCCCTTCAGAAAG
>JAFTRD010000074.1 GCA_017462425.1 Clostridia bacterium
CCTCATGCGCTCGGCGGTAGAGCTTGCCGAGCTTTGGCGCAGCGATAAAATCGGCAGAAAATTAGACGCTATGATGATCGTAGCGGATAAAGATACCCTTTTAATTTTATCTGGTACGGGCGAGGTTATCGAGCCGGACGGCGGCTGCTGTTCCATCGGCAGCGGCGGCAATTACGCCTTGGCGGCGGCGAGAGCGCTGTTGCAAAATACCGACTACGATGCGCAGACCGTGGCAACCAAGTCTTTAAAAATTGCCAGTGAAATCTGCGTATTCACCAACGACAATATCATTTGCGAAACGGTGTAAGGAGGCGGAAAAGATGAATTTAACCCCCAAACAGATAGTTTTTGAGCTGGATCGGCACATTATCGGTCAGAACGACGCAAAAAAAGCGGTGGCAATCGCCCTGCGTAACCGTTACCGCCGCAGTCAGCTTTCGCCCGAGCTAATGGAGGAAATCACCCCGAAAAATATCATTATGAAAGGTCCTACGGGCGTGGGTAAAACGGAAATTGCCAGACGTTTGGCAAAGCTCGTCAAAGCGCCTTTTATCAAGGTCGAGGCGACCAAGTATACCGAGGTGGGCTACGTCGGTAAGGAAGTAGAGAGCATGGTGCGTGATTTGGTAGAGTGCGCCATTCGCCTGGTGAAAGAGGAGAAGATGCAGGAGGTTTCCCTAAAAGCGCACGCCATTGCCGAGAAAAAGCTGTTAACGGCACTCTACGAGGCGAAAAAAGCCGATAAGGGCGAAACCGCCACCGAGGTATTCAAATCCAACCTTTCGGACGGGCTGAAAAAGGGCTTATACGAGGACTTCGTCTTGGAAATGGACGTAGCCGAGGAAAATAAGACCATGGAGCTTATCCCCGGCGGCGCTGCAATTTCTCTTGGCAGCATCTTCGGCGAAGCTCTCCCCAAACGCAAAAAAAAGAGAAAAATAACCGTCAAGGAAGCCAGAAAAATAATCGTAGCCGAGGAGAGCGACAAGCTCATCGACAACGACGCCGTCACCGCCGAGGGCTTGCGCCGCGCGGAGAACGACGGTATCATCTTCATTGACGAAATTGATAAAATTGCCGGCAAGGGCAACCACAGCGGCGCAGACGTTTCCCGTGAGGGCGTACAGCGTGACATTCTGCCCATCGTCGAGGGCTGTACGGTCATGACCAAGCACGGCGCGGTAAAAACCGACTATATGCTGTTCATAGCGGCGGGCGCTTTCCACGTATCCAAGGTGGAAGATTTAATTCCCGAGCTTCAGGGTCGTTTCCCTATTAAAGTGGAATTAAAGAGCCTGACCAAGGAGGATTTTATCTCCATTTTAACCCAAACCGAGCACTCCATTACCGACCAGTACAAGGTACTGTTGGCGGTGGACAATATCGATTTATCCTTTACGAAAGAGGCGATTGCAAAGATTGCCGAGGTCAGCGTAGAGATCAACGAAACCAGCGAGGATATCGGCGCAAGACGTCTGCATACGGTCATGGAAACGCTTTTAGAGGAGATATCGTTCAACGCCGGTGGGGGCGGATACCCGGTTATTCCCATTCAGATTGACGAAAAATACGTCGTCGACCACCTCTCGTCCATCACCCGTGACAGAGATATCAAGAAGTATATATTATAACCCCCCAACGTGGGATTTTCAAGGGGATAATCCCCTTGAATAGGGTGTGGGACAACGTCCCACGGAATAAATAGCCGTCAAAAAAGCAAACGCAGTTTGCGCCAATCGCTAAAAGCGATAAAAATAGCGCAAGGCATAGCCTTGCTTATAAAAGGCTAAATAGCGTAGGGAACGCTGTTCCCTACAACCCTTGCGAAGGGCGTTACGCCCTCTCGACACCCAAGTTATCACAGGAGAAAATTATATGATCAACATTCCCAAAGGCACGAAAGACGTATTGCCCGCCGACTCGTATAAATGGCAATACGTGGAAGATAAGGCGCGCAGCGTTGCCAAGGCGTACAACTTAAAAGAGATACGTACCCCTGTTTTTGAGTACACCGAGCTTTTCCTGCGTGGCGTTGGCGAAACCACCGACGTCGTTACGAAAGAGATGTATACCTTCAAGGATAAGGGCGACAGATCCATCACGTTAAAACCCGAAGGCACGGCAGGGGTTGCCCGTTCATTCATTGAAAACGGCCTGGCAAGCACGCCCATGCCCTTAAAAATGTTTTATATTATTCCGGCGTTCCGTTACGAGCGTCCGCAGGCTGGCAGACTGCGTGAGTTCCACCAGTTCGGCGTGGAGGTGTACGGTTCGGCTACCCCCCAAACGGACGCAGAGGTCATTGCCGTAGCCAACGACCTCATCTCGTCTTTGGGATTAAAGGCAAAGCTGTTCATCAACTCTATCGGCTGTAAAGAATGCCGCAAAAAATTCAACGATGCGCTCAAGGAATATCTGCGCCCGAATTTAAATAAAATGTGCCCCGACTGCCAGACGAGGTTCGATAAAAACCCCATGCGTATTCTGGATTGTAAAGTGCCCGAGTGTAAAGAGATCAACCAGAACGCTCCCACCATTTTGGAATATTTGTGCGACGATTGCAAGGCTCACTTCGACTCCGTGCAGAAATACTTACAGCTTTCGGGTATATCTTATGAAATTAATCCCAAAATCGTAAGAGGATTGGACTATTACACCCGTACGGTATTCGAGTTCGTCAGCGAAGAAATCGGCTCGCAGGGCACGGTGCTTGGCGGCGGCAGATACGACGGACTCATTGAGGAAATCGGCGGCTCGCACACGCCCGCCGTGGGGTTTGCGGCAGGATTGGAACGGCTTTTAATGCTCATGGAAAACACGGGCGCTTTCTTCCCCCAGGAGCCTGCCCCCGTGGTATACCTTGCCGGTATGGACGAGGCTTGCCGTGAAAAGTCGTTTGAAATTGCGGTGGCGCTACGCAGCGCCGGCATCGCCTGCGAGGTGGACCACATGAACCGTTCCATCAAGGCGCAGTTCAAGTATGCGGACAAGCTCAAAGCCAAGTACGTTGCGGTTATCGGCGGTAACGAGCTTTTAGAAGGCGTAATGAACGTGAAAAACATGTCCAATTCCACGCAGGAAAGCGTAGCGTTTGAAGCTGCCGTAGCGTATTTTTCTCGCTAACGTGGAATTTTCAAGGGTTTATACCCCTTGAATAGGGTGTGGGACAACGTTCCACGGGATAAATAGCCCTCAAAAAAGCAATCTTCGATTGCGTTATATATTTATCGCTTTTAGCGATTGGCGCAAACTGCGTTTGCTTGCAGGCGGCTTAATAACGCAGAGGGCAGTCGCCCTCCGCACCTTCCACCAAAGGGGGAGCGCCCCTTTGGAAACCCGAGTTGATTATTTTCCGCATAAAAAATGCATACTAAAACAGGAGGAAAAAAATAAAATGAGTCAAAACGTAAAAGAAGTAAATACAACCGAATTTAACGAGCTGTTAAAGGGCGCTTTGCCCGTGGTTTGCGACTTTTTTGCAAACTGGTGCGGTCCCTGCCGTATGCTTGCGCCCGTTATGGACGAAGTGGCAGGGGAGCTAAAAGATAGTGCCGTATTCGTCAAGGTAAACGTGGACGAAAACGAAGATCTGGCGGTAAAATACCGCATCGCCTCTATTCCTTGCGTTAAAATGTTCAAAAACGGCGTGGAGGTGGGTGAAAGAATAGGATTTGCGCCCAAACAGAGCATGAAAGCGTTCGTGGAGGGGAACTTATAACCCCAAATGATTGACTTTTAAAAACGTTGTATGATACAATAAACGAAAGAATAAAATTACACGAGGTAAATACAAATGATAGATATGACCACCGTTAAAAACGCCGATCCCGAATTATATGCGGCGATGAACGACGAGCTTACCCGTCAGAGAGGAAATTTGGAGCTGATTGCCAGCGAAAATATCGTTTCCCCTGCGGTAATGGCGGCAATGGGCAGCCATTTGACCAATAAATACGCCGAGGGCTTGCCCGGTAAGCGTTATTACGGCGGTTGCGAATACGTAGACGTCGTAGAAACCATTGCACAAAACCGTTTAAAGGAAATTTTCGGCTGCGACCACTGCAACGTGCAGCCCCACAGCGGCGCAAGCGCAAACTTTGCGGTGTTCTTTGCCGTATTACAGCCCGGCGATACGGTTATGGGTATGAACCTCGCCCACGGCGGTCACCTTTCCCACGGCTCTCCCGTCAACGTATCGGGTAAATATTTCAACATCGTGCCCTACGGCGTATCCCCCGAAACAGAGGTCATTGATTACGACGAAATGGAGCGTATTGCGCTCGAATGTAAGCCCAAAATGATCGTTTCCGGCGCTTCCGCTTATCCTCGAACCATTGATTTTAAGCGTATCCGTGAAATTTGCGACAAGGTGGGCGCGTATATGATGGTAGACATTGCGCACATTGCAGGTCTGGTTGCCGCAGGCGCGCATCCCTCCCCCGTACCCTACGCCGACTTCGTTACCACCACCACGCACAAGACGTTGAGAGGTCCTCGTGGCGGCGTTATCATGTGCAAGGAAGAGCACGCTAAAATTATCGACAAAGCGGTATTCCCCGGCACGCAGGGCGGTCCTTTGATGCACGTTATCGCAGCAAAGGCGGTAGCGTTCAAAGAGGCTTTAAGTCCCGAATTTAAAGAATATCAGCAGCAAATCGTCAAAAACGCAGCGGCAATGGCGGCGCAGTTCACCAAAAACGGCGTAAGACTGGTCAGCGGCGGTACGGACAACCATTTAATGCTCTTGGATTTAAGCGGCAAGGGCGTTACGGGTAAAGAGCTGGAAAAAATGCTCGACGCCGTACACATTACCGTCAACAAAAACGCCATTCCCTTCGACAAGGAAAAACCCATCGTTACCAGCGGTGTTAGAATCGGTACGCCTGCGGTTACGGCAAGAGGCATGAAAGAAGCGGATTGCGCGAAGGTTGCCGACCTCATCTCCCGTGTTATCAACGAAAGAGAGGCTTGCTTTGAAGAAGTAAGCCAAGAGGTTGCCGCTCTCTGCGAACAGTTCCCTCTGTACGCCAACGATATTTTATAATCATAAGCAACAAAAACGCCCCGTCGGTTGACGGAGCGTTTTTTTTAACGTAGTTTCCAAAGGTTTATGACCTTTGGTGGGGATTGAAAGGGGCAACGCCCCTTTTTTCTTATAGCCTTTTGAAAAGCAAAACGCAGTTTTGCGTCCTTTTACCGCCTTTGGCGGTTAATAACTATCGTCTTTTAACCCAAGAAGATAATCTGCCGAAATATCAAGTTCTTTGCATAAATTGCGCAGCATTTCTATTGACGGTTGGCTTCTTCCCTTTTCCCAAGAATAGATACTGTCATCCGTAGTCTTTATCGCTGCGGCAAGCTGTTTTTGCGTAAAACCTTTTTCTATACGAATTTCTTTTAATCGAATTGCAAATATATCCATATTTATAATATACCGTAAAAATTACGGAAAAATCTTGACAACCGTAAAAATTACGGCTATAATATAAAAAGAGGTTTACGATTATGAAAATACAAGAAGAAGAAAAAACTTGCAAAAATTGCAAATATTTTTTACAGCATTACGTCAAGAACGGCATAAAATACGTTCCGACGTATTTCGGACATTGTATCAACGGGGATTTGCCGAAGAAAGAGCAG
>JAFTRD010000075.1 GCA_017462425.1 Clostridia bacterium
CAGAACGGCTTACCCGAAGCGCTTATCTCCGATATGATCGGTGCGGATAATACGTACGGTTGTGCGGTTGCTTGGGGGGCTACCTTCCTCGGTGAAGGCAAGAGCGAGCTTACCTCCGAGCCCGAGGCGCTTACTTTTTCCTTGGGAGCATACGGCAAAGCCGACGAGCGTCTTGAAAAGATAAAAGAGTATCTCGAGTGCATGGGAAAAGTGGAAGTAGAGGAGAACTTTGTCGGCGCAAGGTGGTCAAAGCTTTTAATTAACTCTGCTTTTTCGGGAATTTCCACCTTTACGGGCTTGACGTTTGGTGAAATTTCCAAGCATAAAACGGGTAAAAAAGTAGCGCTTGAGGTCATTCAGGAATGTATCAACGTAGTGAATGCGGCAAATATCACGCTTGAAAAAATACAGGGGCACGATATTGCAAAGCTCCTTGGCTATAAAAACGCTTTCAAAAAGGCAATAGCGCTCTTTGTTTTGCCGCTTGCGATGAAAAAGCACGCAAAACTGGTTTCCAGCATGTTGCAGTCCTTGCGTCAGGGCAAAAAATGCGAAATAGATTATATTGACGGCATCGTCTGCAAATTCGGTAAAAAATACGGCGTAAAAACGCCTGTATGCGAGAAAATTTGTCAAATCGTACACCAAATAGAGGACGGAAAAAGAGAGATTACAAGCGAAAATTTCAATGAATTTATGGGGTTGATATAAATGGCAAACGGATTGGATATGGAAGAAAAAAATTATACGATTGCGCTTCTCATCGATACTGACAACGTATCCGCAAAGTACCTGAACGGACTGATGAAAGAGCTGATTGCGCTTGGAAAAGTGACCTATAAGAGAATGTACGGCGATTTTACCTCTGCCCCTAAGTCTGGCTGGCGTGAATTGGTCAATCAATTTTCCATTATGCCCGTGCAGCAGTATTCGTATACGACGGGCAAAAACGTGACGGACTCCAAGATGATAATCGACGCTATGGATATTTTATACACGGGCAACGTAGACGCTTTTTGTTTAATGTCCAGCGACAGCGATTTTACGGGGCTTGCGAAGCGCTTGAAGGAATCGAATATGTTCGTTATCGGCGCAGGCGAAAGTAAGACGCCCGGCTCGTTCATCAATGCTTGCGACAGATTTTTTAAGCTGGATAAGCTTACAAAACCCAAGGGTCAGAACAAGCCTGCCGAGGAAGAGTCTGCCAAGAAAAAAGCCAAAGTCAATACGCAAACTACTGCGGCGAAGAAGAAAGTGCAGCCCTCCAAGCCTGCCAAAGGCACGCTTATTCCCTCGTTTAAAGAAGAGGAGGGAACGGAGGACGAGAATTTTGTTATTCCCAGGGAGGAGATAGAGGAGTTTGCCGTTTCTCTTTTGGAAAACAGCGGTAAGACAGAGCGCCCTCTTTCCTATATCATGCAAAAGATATTTCAGGCGTATCCCGACTTTAACCCTAAAGACTACGGAGTGTCAAAGGCCCGTAAGTTTTTCGAAGGCGCAAAATTCGCACAAAAAAAGGGTAAAGGGAAGGAAATTCTTATTTGCCTGAAAGAAGATTTATAAATTATAAAAATAACATTTCGGAGAGTAAAAAAAATGGATTTGAATAAACTGGATGACGTCTTGATTCCCGATGTAAACGTAAAACCTTTGGCGTATTATGAGGAGAAATACCCTTGGCGTGATTTACTGAAAGGTGCGCAGGTAACTCGTTTAGCGCCCAGCCCCACGGGTTTTATGCACCTCGGAAATTTATACGTTGCCTTGGCAAACGAGCGCTTGGCGCACCAAAGCGGCGGCGTATTATACCTTCGCATAGAGGATACCGATCAAAAACGTAAAGTGGACGGAGCTGTGGAGGTTATTCAGTCCTCCCTTAAATATTTCGGTATTGATTTTGACGAGGGCGCTGAAATTGGCGGCGAATACGGTCCTTATTACCAACAGCAGCGTGCGGAGGTATATCACGCTTACGCCAAGGAGCTGATTCGTCAAGGACTTGCTTATCCTTGTTTCTGTAGCGAAGAGGATATGAATAAAACCCGCGAATACCAAACGGAAAACAAACTTCTCCCCGGATACTACGGAGAATTCGCAAAATGCAGAACTCTAAACGAAGAGGATATTTACGCCAATTTAGCAGCGGGAAAACCCTACGTTATCCGCTTAAAATCGCAAGGCGACGTCAACGTAAAGACGACCTTCCACGACGAAATTAAGGGCGATATTACCGTGACCGAAAACAATCAGGACGTAGTCATCTTAAAGTCGGACGGTATTCCCACCTATCACTTTGCGCACGCCATAGACGATCATTTTATGCGTACGACCATCGTCATTCGAGGGGAGGAATGGTTGGCATCCCTGCCTATTCATATTGAACTGTTTAAGGTTCTCGGATTCCGTTTGCCCAAGTACGGTCATAACTGTTCCATTCAGAAGATAGACGAGGAGGACGGTACCCGCCGCAAGCTCTCCAAGCGTAAAGACCCCGAAGCGTCCTTGGTGTTCTACCGTGAACAGGGCTATCATCCTCTGGCTGTAAAAACCTATCTTATGACGCTGCTTAATTCTAACTTTGAAGAATGGAAATTAAAATTCCCCGATAAGCCCATCGACGAGTTCAAATATTCCATCTCCAAAATGGGTAAGAGCGGTGCGCTCTTCGATCTGGATAAGTTAAACGACGTATCCAAGGGCGTTATCAGCACGCTTTCCGCCGAGGAAATGTTCGACTTTATGCAGCTTTGGGCGGAAAGCTATGGAACGGAGGAACAGAAGTCCTATTTTAAAGACAGAGAATACATGCTGAAAATTCTTACGCTCTGCATGGGCATCGGCTCCAAAAAGCGCAGAAAGGATTTTGTAACCGCAAAACAGGCAACGGAAATGCTGACGTATTTCTTTAAAGCCGCCGAAAGCCGTTCTTACCGCTTGGACGGTCAAACGGTAAAAGCTATCCTACAGGGCTTCTATAAAACTTACAGCGCCCAAGACGATAATTCCGTATGGTTTAATAAGGTAAAAGAGGTTGCCGAAGGACTTGGTTTTGCGACGGATATGAAGGCGTATAAGGCAAATCCCGAAAATTATAAAGGGAACGTCAGCGACGTGGCGGAGGTTATCCGTATCGCCGTAACCGGTCTTTCCAATACCCCCGATCTGTGTACGTTGATGCAGATTCTCGGCGAAGAGGCTTGTCGCAGTCGATTGAACGGCGCTATTGCGGAAATAGAATAAATTGAGTTCGGTATAAAAATATTTTATACACTCCGCCTTTGAGCCGGATATCAATATAATTAAAAAATATATACTATATATTGGCATAATCCACTTGACAAAACCACAATATATAGTGTATACTAATAGAGCTTTACGCAAAAGAATGAAAAACGTTCTATCGAGGGGGAGAGATGATATGAAAATTATCAAGAGAAACGGCGAAGAGGCGATTTTTAACGTTGAAAAAATCGTCAATGCAATACGCAAGGCGAATAACGAGGTTTTTGAAGCCGACAAATTGACCGAGGAGCAAATAAAAAATATTGCTTCTACCGTTACCGAAAAAGGCAAGGGCATGATTCGTGCACTCAGCGTAGAAGAAGTTCAGGACTTCGTTGAGAACGAAATTATGTCGTTGGGTAAGTTTGCGCTGGCAA
>JAFTRD010000076.1 GCA_017462425.1 Clostridia bacterium
CGTTTCGGGCGTTTCAGGCGTTTCGGGTGTTTCGGGCGTTTCGGGAACTTCCGGTGTTTCGGGCGTTTCGCCTGCCGCTTTGACGATTACCTTACAGGTGTCGCTTTTACCGTTGGTGGTGACGGTGATAACGGCTTCGCCTTTGGCGACTGCCTTTACCACACCGTCTTTGACGGTTGCCACGGCGTCGTCAGAGCTTTTCCATTCGATATTCTTGTCCATCGCATCGTAGGGTTCGACGGATACGGCGAGCTTTTGCGACTGACCGACCTCCAACTGTATTTCATCAAGCTGAACGGTGATGGTTACGTTTTCCAAGGGCTGTTGCATACAGGAAACGAACGTAGCCAGCGAAAACACGCCCAATACCAGAACGATTGCCATTGTAAAAATTCTGATTTTTCTTTGCATAACTGATTCTCCTTTTTATTGGTATACCCCTACTTTGCGTAGAATTTTAAGGATTATGCAGAGAAAATTTTAAAATGCAGAAAAAAAGTTATAGGTTATAATAAAAACATTATACTGACGAACTGGAAGATACTGCCAAGCAGCACGAAAACGTGCCATACGCCGTGCATATATTTTTTCTTCTTACCGAGTGCGTAGAATACGATGCCGACGGTATAAAATACGCCGCCCGCCAAAAGCCATAAAAAGCAGGGAAGTGATACCGCCTCTAAAAATTGACGCATGATGAACACCACCATCCAGCCCATGATAACGTAGCTGATTTGGCTTAAAATTTTAACCGCTTTCCAATGCATATTGATAGAGTTGAAGGTAATGACAAGAATTGCCAAGCCCCATTCTATCGCAAAGATAATTTTACCGATGGGCTGCGACCAGAACGTAATAAGGCAAAAGGGAGTGTAACAACCCGCTATAAGCAAAAAGATGGTACAGTGGTCAAAGATGCGGAAGACGCGCTTTGCCGTGCCCTGCGGTAGGAAATGATAGAGCGAACTCATGGTGTATAACATAATAATACAAGCCGAATAAATAGCTACCGCCCAATATTTATTGATTGTGGGGCTTTGCATTGCGCTAAGAAAGGCAATAACGGAGAATAAGACTCCCAGTCCCCCGCCCACGATATGGGAGATTGCGTTAAACAGCTCCTCTCCCTTGCCGTATACGGGTTCTCCCCTTCGAGCGTTTTCTTTTAAATGATTGTTTTGTATTCCGTTATAAAGAACTTTTTGCATAAAAAATAACACCCTCCTCGTAATTTTTACGATTTTTTGTAGTTTTCATATTGCTTGAAATTTTGCTTACAACCGTATTATAGCCCGATTCTCGAAAAAATACTACCTACCGCTTATTTTCTTTTCTCTCCTGTTGTTTTTGAGTTTTCTACTCGGATTTTCTCCACTCTACTCTCGGTAGAATTGAATTTTTGCATAAAAAAAGCACGACGGGTACCGTATTTTTGGAACCTGACGTGCTTTTATGGTATTTTTATGAAGTTAAGTTTTTATTCTGAAAATTAAACCTTAACGTCGCCCGTTTCACCGAGGAGCGCTTTGTGTTTTTCTAAAATGGGAGTTATTTCCTCACGGATAAACTCTTCGGTCTGTACGGGCGCACGACCGATAAACTTTTTAGCGTCTACGATTTCGTCCAGCTTATCCCATACCGCCTTGAACGTTTCGTCCTTGGCAATGAGCTGTAAAAGATTGTTTTCCTTGCCCTCTACTTTAACGTTTTTACCCGCTTCCATGGAGAGAACACGAATCCGTTCGTGCAGCTCCTGTCTGTCGCCGCCTGCCTTTACGCATTCCATAATAATATTTTCAGTCGCCATGAAGGGAAGCTCCGCCTGAATGTGACGGGCGATAACCTTATCGTATACGACCATGTTTTCAGCTACGTTCATGTAGATATTCAAAATGGCGTCTACGGCGAGGAATGCCTGCGCATTGACGATACGGCGGTTTGCCGAGTCGTCCAGCGTGCGTTCCATCCACTGCGTGCCTGCGGTGATAGCGCCGTTTAAGGGCAGGGATACCACGTAGCGAGCCAGAGCGCAGATACGTTCGCTGCGCATGGGGTTGCGCTTATACGCCATAGCAGAAGAACCGATCTGACTCTTTTCAAAGGGCTCTTCAATCTCCTTCATGTTCTGCAAAATACGCACGTCGTTGGCAAATTTATACGCCGACTGCGCAATTTGAGAGAGAACGCACTGTACGTTGTAGTCGAACTTTCTGGGATAGGTCTGACCGGTAACGCCGTACACCTTGTCGTAGCCCATTTTGGCAACGACCTTCTTTTCCAGCTCTTTTACCTTTTCGCCGTCGCCGTTAAACAGCTCCAAAAAGGAAGCCTGCGTACCCGTAGTACCCTTTACTCCACGCAGTTTTACGTGAGATTTTAAGTCTACGAGGTTCAAGTAGTCCATTTCGAGATCCTGTAGCCAAAGGGTGGCACGCTTACCGACGGTGGTAAGCTGCGCAGGCTGTAAGTGGGTGAAGCCCAAAGAAGGCATATCTTTATAGGCAAGCGCAAATTTTTTGAGCTTGTCAATAACGTTGACGAGCTTTTTCAAAATAATGTCGAGCGCATCGTCAATAATGACGACCTCGCTGTTGCAGTTGACGAAACAGCTGGTAGCGCCGAGATGGATAATGCCCTTGGCGGTGGTTGCCTGCGCGCCGTACGCTTTAACGTGCGCCATAACGTCGTGACGAACCTCACGTTCGTTCTTTTCCGCCAGCTCAAAGTTGATGTCCTCTGCGTATTTTTTCAGCTCTGCCACCTGCTCGGGAGTGATGTTTAAGCCCATCTCCATTTCCGATTCGGCGAGGGCAATCCAGAGCTTTCTCCAGAGCTTGAAGCGCTTTTCATCCGAAAAGTTTTGCTGCATTTCCTTGCTTGCATATCTCGTGCAGAGCGGATTTTGATAAATTGCGTAATCTGTCATTGTATAATTCTCCTGCGTGAAGTTTTAGATCGAATATTTTTCGGGTGCGGGATACTCAACGGAGAAGGTTTCCGCCGTTACCCGTTTCATTTTTTGCTCCTCTCGGGGTCTGTCGCTATAATCGGTGCGAACGGTTGCAATTTCATCCACCGTTTCCATGCCCTCGATTACTTGACCGAAAGCGGCGTATTCCCCGTCCAGATAAAAAGCGTCTGCGTGCATGACGAAGAACTGACTGCCTGCCGAGTTGGGCAATGCCGAACGAGCCATGGAAAGAACGCCACGGACGTGCTTGATATCGTTTTGTTTAAAGCCGTTGCGGGAAAACTCGCCCTTGATTTTATAGCCGGGGCCGCCCATGCCCGTACCCTTGGGATCGCCGCCCTGGATCATAAAGCCTTCGATGACCCGATGAAAGATAAGTCCGTTATAAAAGCCTTCTTTGACCAGAGCCAAGAAGTTATTGACCGTGTTGGGCGCTTTTTCGGGGTATAACTCCGCCTTGAAAGTTTTACCGTTTTCCATTTCAAACGTAACGATGGGATTCATGTTATATTATTTCTCCTATTGAATATCATTATATTTTTCTATTTTTGTGCCTGCTTCTTTAAACAGCCGTAAGGAAAAATCATCGGGATAGCCGTCCTCGTAAACGACACGGGAAATACCTGCGTTGATGATCATTTTTGCGCATATTACGCAGGGCTGGTGCGTACAATAGAGAGTTGCGCCGTTGACGTTAATACCGCATTTTGCCGCCTGAATGATGGCGTTCTGCTCAGCGTGGACGGCAAAGCACAGCTCGTGCTGCGTGCCGGAGGGAATATTCAGCTTTCTACGCAAGCACTCCCCTTTTTCCACACAGCTTTCAATACCCGAAGGCGCTCCGTTATAGCCCGTGGTCATAACACGCTTGTCCTTGACGATAACGGCGCCTACGTGGCGGCCTGCCTGATAACAGCTTGACCAGGAGCCTACGAGGCGGGTGAGTTCCATAAATCTTTTATCCCACTTGTCCATTTTTCTGCCGTTCTCCTTACGTTTTAAGAAAGCTTTACGTTTCTTTCCTAATAATAATAACATACAAAAAAATAAATTGCAATTATTTGCAACTTTTTTCCAAAATTTTGTTTGACGGCAAGACAATTGCGTTTATAATATAAAAGTCGAAAAAATTATGAAACTTTATGGAGGAGATATTATGAATATCAAACCGTTATTTGACAAAGTTGTCGTGGAGAACGTTTCCACCGAAGAAAAAACCAAGAGCGGTCTTTTTTTGCCCAGCGCTGCGCAGGAAAAGCCCCAGACCTGTATGGTCGTTGCCGTAGGCCCCGGCGGCATGATGGACGGCAAAGAAGTGGTTATGCAGGTGAAAGTAGGCGATAAAGTGCTTTGCTCTAAGTACGCAGGCAGTGATTTTAAGGTGGACGGTAAGGAATTTACCATCATCAAACAGAGCGATATTCTCGCTATCGTAGAAGACTAATCGGAGGTTTTTTTTAAATTATGGCAAAACAGATTAAATACGGCGACGACGCAAGAAAGGCTTTGGAGGCAGGCGTAAACGTACTTGCCGATACCGTAAAAATTACCCTTGGTCCCAAGGGCAGAAACGTAGTGTTGGATAAAAAATTCGGTGCGCCGCTCATCACCAACGACGGCGTTACCATTGCAAAAGAAATAGAGCTTGCCGATCCGTTTGAAAACATGGGCGCACAGATCGTAAAAGAAGTTTCCACCAAGACCAACGACGTGGCGGGCGACGGTACGACCACCGCAGTCGTTTTGGCGCAGGCGATTATCCGTGAAGGCTTGAAGAACCTTGCCGCAGGCGCAAACCCTATTATTATGGAAAGAGGCATTCAAAAAGCAGTTGACACCGTTGTAAAACAGGTACAGTCCATTTCTCACCCCGTGGAGAATAAGAAAGCCATTCAGCAGGTTGCAGCCCTCTCCGCAGGCAATGAAAGCGTGGGCGAAATGATTGCAAACGCAATGGAAATTGTAGGCAAGGACGGCGTTATTACCGTAGAGGAAGGTAAGTCGATGACCACCGAGCTTGCAACCGTAGAGGGTATGCAGTTTGACCGTGGCTACGCTTCCGCATACATGGTGACCGATAACGAAAAGATGGAAGCCGTTTTGGATAACCCCTTCGTTTTGATTACCGATAAAAAGATTTCCTCCCTCCAGGAGATTTTACCCGTTATCGAGCCCTTGGCACAGCAGGGCGCAAGACTGCTCATTATTGCCGAAGACGTGGAAGGCGACGCTCTGGCGGGCTTGATTATTAATAAACTCAAGGGCGTGTTCAACTGTTGCGCCGTGAAAGC
>JAFTRD010000006.1 GCA_017462425.1 Clostridia bacterium
GGCAAACTATAAAAAGCGCTTTATCTTAGTCTGTTTTATGATTGTTATCGGCGCTTTGGTTTCCATTTCCGGCTCGGTATTCATCGGTTTTTTCACGGCGCATCTGGAGGAGCTTGGTATCGGCGCAACGCCCGACGGGAAATTTTACGGACTGCTCGTCAGTATGTTGGCAATCTACGTCTTGGGTATTTTGTGTAATTACACCTACTCGAGATTGATGATGTATATTGCGCAAGGCACCATGAAGCGTCTGCGTGACGATATGTTCAGTCATATGCAGACCCTGCCGTTAAAGTTTTTCGATTCCAAGACCCACGGCGAGCTGATGAGCAGCTATACCAACGATACCGATACCCTCCGCCAGCTGCTCGGGCAGACCATTCCGCACCTCATCTCATCGGTGGTTACCATCGTGGGCGTGTTCTGCGCCATGCTCTTTTACAGTGTCACGCTGACGGTAGTTGCGCTCGTGTTCCTGTTTTTACTCATGATCATGGTCGGGAAATTGGGCGGAAAATCCTCTAAATATTTCGTAAAGCAGCAAAAGTCCTTGGGTACGCTCAACGGCTACATTGAGGAAATGATAGAGGGGCAGAAGGTCGTAAAGGTATTCTGCTACGAGGACGAGGCGGTGGAGGGATTCACCAAACTCAACGAAGAATTGCGTAAAAACGCCACTTCGGCAAACGTTTTCGTCAACGTCATGGGTCCGTTCAGCAACAATTTGGGCTATATTCAGTATATCGTTTTAGCGCTGGTCGGCATATTGCTCGCCGGTGGCGGCGGCGTATGGGGCTTATCGCTGTTCGGCTTCGTCAACGGCGAAGGCTGGGCGCTTTCGCTTGCCTCTATCATCGCATACCTCAGCTTAGCCCGCAGCTTTAATATGCCCGTACAAAATGTGGCGCAGCAGTTCAATACCGTCGTCATGGGTATGGCTGGCGCAGAGCGTATCTTTGAGATTATGGATGCGCAAAGCGAGGACGAGGGCGGCGAGGTTACGCTCGTTCGGGTAAATCAGAATGAGACGGGCTATGAGGAGTGCGAAAACGGCAAGCTCTGGGCGTGGAAGGTACCCGCCAAAGAGGGGGCTGCGCCGCAGTACGGTCTGCTTCGGGGGGATATTCGCTTCGACAACGTCACGTTCGGCTATACCGAAGAAAAGGACGTACTGAAAAATATTTCTTTGTATGCGCTGCCCGGGCAAAAGATAGCATTCGTCGGCTCTACGGGCGCAGGCAAAACCACCATTACCAACCTCATCAACCGTTTCTACGACATTCGTGGCGGACATATCACGTACGACGGACTGGATATCCGTTCCATCAATAAATGGGACTTGCGCCGTTCCTTGGGCGTGGTGCTCCAAGATACGCATCTTTTCACGGGTACGGTAATGGATAACATCCGTTACGGATGATTAGACGCCACCGACGAAGACTGTATCGAGGCGGCTCGCCTTGCCAACGCTCACTCGTTTATCCGTCACCTGCCTCAGGGGTATCAAACCGTTCTGCACGGCGACGGCGCTAACTTATCCCAGGGTCAGCGCCAGCTTTTGTCCATTGCCCGAGCCATGGTTTCCAACTGTCCCGTGCTCATCTTAGACGAGGCAACTTCGTCCATCGATACCCGTACGGAAAAGCTCATTGAACAGGGTATGGATAAACTGATGGAGGGCAAAACGGTATTCGTCATTGCGCACCGCCTGTCCACGGTCAGAAACTCTCACGCCATTATGGTTTTAGAGCAGGGCAACATTATCGAGCGTGGCACGCACGAACAGCTGATTCAGCAAAAGGGTAAATATTACCAGCTCTACACGGGCGCTTTTGAACTGGATTAATTCTACTATAATTAAAACCGGCGAGGAGTTTTTTCCTCGCCGGTTTTTTTCGTAGTTTTTCGTTACTTTTGGCTGAACGTATTAAGTTTTTACGGACAAACGGGGTCGATGAGTACCGTCTTATAATCGGTGTAAACGACGAATCCGGCTTTTGCCTTGGAGGGCTTTTTTACGAACTTTCTCTGGCAGTAGTCCACGGGTATCTTATTCCCGTTCCGTCCGTCCGAAAAGTAGGCGCAAATGCCTGCGGCGTAGCCTAAAACGCTATCGGGCACTTCTTTATTTTCGGTGACGATAATCACGTGAGAGGAGTGGTATTTTTGGGTATGCAGCCAAATATCCTTAGGTGCGGCAAAGCGCAGCAAACGGTCGTTTTGCACGTTGTTTCTGCCTGCCAAA
>JAFTRD010000077.1 GCA_017462425.1 Clostridia bacterium
TTACGCCGTATTCGGTGATTCTGTCACCCAACCACATAACGAGGCAGGAACCTGCGGTATAAACGATGGTCATATAAATACCCGCAATCCAGTTGGACGCCGGAGTACCCCATATGCCCGAACCGAACAGAACGCTTTGAACGGCGTTTTGGTTGATGGCGAAATTAACGATGATACCGATTGCCTGAACGATTGCCAGAACGATGGCAACGTAGCGGGTGATTTGTGAAATTTTTCTTCTGCCGTCTTCACCCTCTTTGGACAAACGTTCCAAAGCAGGAATACCGAAGCATAAGAGTTGTACGATAATAGATGCGTTGATGTAAGGCCCGATACCGAGGGCAAACAGCGTACCGTTTGCAAGCGAACCACCGGTGATAGAGCTCATAATCTGCAAAAACTGATTACCGAGGATAGCTTCTTCAAAAGCCGCGCGTTCAAGACCGGGGACGGGGATATAACAACCGATTCGGAAAACCAGAAGTAATAACAGCGTCATCCAGATCTTTTTACGGATTTCTTTTACTTTAAAAGCGTTTTTTAACGTTTCAAACATTTTGTCTCTCCGAAATTGAGATTTTTACGTTTCCCCCTTATTTGACAAGGAAACGCAAAGTGATAATTGAATGGCAATGCGGAAAATTATTTTTGCAATAATTTTCCGTATTTCCTCAATTTATGAAAGAACCTCAACCGTGCCGCCGACCTTCTCGATGGCTTCCTTTGCGGAAGTGGAGAATTTTGCCGCTTTTACGGTGATGGCATTGGTCAATTCACCGTTGCCCAATACTTTCAAGCCGACGTTGTTCTTAACGTCTTTTGCTAATCTGTTGATCATAACGTATTCCATATCAACGGTGGTACCTGCAGGCACTTCCGCTAAATCGGAAAGATTGACGATAACGTATCTTCTGGTGAAGTTCTTGTTATTGAAACCTCTCACGGGAACACGACGAGCTAAGGGCATCTGACCGCCTTCAAAGCCGGGTCTTACGCCGCCGCCCGAACGAGCCCACTGGCCCTTGTGACCTTTACCGGAAGTCTTGCCCAAGCCGGAGCCGATACCACGGCCAAGTCTTTTGGCGGAGGTTCTGGATCCCTCAGCGGGAGAAAGAGTATCTATTCTCATATTCTTCAAGCCTCCTTTCTTACTCTGCGTCCTCTACCTTCAAAAGGTAGCCGACTTTCTTTACCATGCCTTGAATGGCAGGGGTGTTTTCCAATACGTTGAACGTACGGATTTTGGTCAAACCGAGGGCTGCAACGGTATCTTTTACGTCTTGCGTTTTACCGATGGTGCTCTTCATTAAAGTTACTTTAATCTTAGCCATTGTTTTTGCCTCCGTTAACCCTTGATTTCCTCTACGGTCTTGCCACGCAGAGCCGCAATTTCTTCAGCGGTCTTCAAAGACATGAGACCTGCCAAAGTAGCCTTTACGCAGTTGCTCTTATTCTGAGTACCGTGAGATTTGGTTCTGATATTCTTGATACCGACAGCTTCCATAACCGCACGAACGGGACCGCCGGCGATAACGCCGGTACCGTCGGCAGCAGGCATCATCAGAACGGCGCCTCTGCCGAATTTACCCAATACTTCGTGGGGAATGGTGGAATTAACGACAGCGATGGAAACCATGTTCTTCTTTGCACGCTGCGTAGCCTTTTCCAATGCCTCGGGAACTTCCTTGGCTTTGCCCGAACCGATGCCGATTTTGCCGTTGCCGTCACCAACGATGACGAGTGCGGCGAAACGCATATTTTTACCACCCTTTACAACCTTGGTAACACGGTTGACCTCAATGGTCTTTTTAATCAAACCGTCGTCTACTTCCTGTCTTCTGGGTCTTCTGTTTTCTCTTTTTTCGTCTGCCATAGTTTTCGCTCCTTAGAAATTCAGTCCGGCTTCTCTTGCGCCGTCTGCAACTGCCTTTACACGACCGGTGTAGAGGTAGCCGCCTCTGTCGAATACGACCGTTTCAATACCCTTCGCTTTGGCTCTTTCACCGGCAACCTGACCGACTACTTTTGCAGCTTCGGTTTTGGTCATGTCGGCAATCTTTTCCTTCACCGCTTTTTCCATCGTGGATGCGGATGCAAGGGTAACGCCCTTCGTATCGTCGATAACCTGAACGTAAATATGGTTCAAACTTCTGTAAACGTTCATGCGAGGCGCTTCGGAAGTACCGGAGAGATGCTTTCTTACACGCAGATGTCTTTTCTGTCTGACTGCATTTTTATCAATTTTAGAAATCATATTTCAACGCTCCTTATTTCTTGCCCTTACCGCCGGAGGTCTTACCTTCCTTATGCTCTACGACTTCGCCCTTGTAGCGAATACCGTAGCCGTGGTAGGGTTCGGGTTTACGTACGGCACGAATTTCAGCCGCTACCTGGCCAACCAATTCCTTGTTGATGCCGGAAACGACGATTTCCGTAGGGTTAGGACACTCAAACGTGATGCCTTCTACTGCCGCTACGGGTACCTTGTGGGAGAAACCAACGCTCATAATTAAGCCGTTGCCGGACTTCTCTACCTTCCAGCCGACGCCCTTTACTTCCAATGCTTTGGAATAGCCTTCGGTTACGCCCTTTACCATGTTGGCGAGAAGCGCGCGATACAAGCCGTGTTTTGCCTGCGTATCAGCTGCTTCGTTGAGCGCAATTACGTTTGCCACTGCGCCTTCTACTTTAATATCGATTGCGCCTACGATATCCTGCGTCAAAGTACCCTTTGCGCCCTTTACCGTTAAAACGCCGTCTTTGAGTTCTACCGTTACGCCTGCGGGAAGAGTTACAGGCATTTTACCTATTCTTGACATAAGTGTTTGCCCTCCTTCTTACCAAACGTAGCAGAGAACTTCGCCGCCTACGTTGGCAGCCTTCGCCTGCTTATCCGTCATGATACCTTTGTTGGTAGAGAGAATTACCGTGCCGAAGCCGCCGAGTACTTTGGGCATGTTTTCAACGCCTGCATACTTTCTAAGGCCGGGCTTGGATGCTCTCTGCAAGCCACCGATAACCGACTGTTTGTTGTCATATTTTAACGTAATAACAATCTTGCCGTTGTAACCGTCCTCTACGATTTTTACGTCCTGTACGTAGCCTTCGGAGAGAAGAATGTCCGCAATAGCCTTCTTCATGTTGGAAGCGGGGATTTCAACGGTTTCCTTCTTGGAAACGATTGCATTTCTGATTCTTGTGAGCATATCTGCAATAGGATCTGTCATTTTTGTTACCTCCTCTTACCAGCTAGACTTCTTAACGCCGGGAATTTCACCCTTGTACGCAAGATTTCTGAAACAGATACGGCAAATACCGTACTTTCTCAAAACCGCATGAGGTCTTCCGCAGATAGAGCATCTGGTGTATGCTCTCGTGGAAAATTTAGGGGTCTTTTGCTGTTTATTTATCATT
Organism: Clostridia bacterium; assembly: GCA_017462425.1. The sequence continues at coordinate 3,415 of JAFTRD010000077.1, forward strand.
GACTTTTTTGCCATGTTCTTTATCTCCTTACTTCTTGAAA
>JAFTRD010000078.1 GCA_017462425.1 Clostridia bacterium
CTTTCTTTTAAAATAATAACGAGAGTCTTGGGAATTATCGCTTGTTTGCTCTATTTCAATTTCACCCAACAAGCCTTGAATAGAGCAGGGATTAAACCATTCTTTTCCTTGCCGCAATACGGGGAAATTCAGTTTGATTTCCACCCTCTCACTTGAAGCGGGAAGGATAACAGCTTGCGTTAACGCCAATGGTTCATATACGCCGGCTCGGGCGCATATGGTATCTGAACCCTCGCCGCCTACACCGAGATTAACAACCTCTATCCCCCGAAAGACGTTTTTATGAATCAGCTCCTCCAACACCCCCGGATAATCGGTACCGTTGCCGCCAGCGCCTGCCGTTAACGAATCTCCCCAGCAAACAACGCCGGGAAAATCGGCGAGAATTTCAGCTCGCTCCTGCTTATTTTCCTCCTCACATGCGGATATAGGCAAAAGAAAAGAAAACGTTAAATAAAATAATAGAGCGAATAATAAGAAGCGAAACCTACCTTTATTTTTGAATATACCCGTCATCTTTTATCCCTCTTTTACCGCTCTGCACGCATGGGATTGTTTAAAAAATCCTGGTACGTTAAACGAATTCCTTCTTCCAGCTCGGTTTTATATCTCCAGCCCAGCTTTTCCAGCTTGGAAACGTCCAGCAGCTTTCTGGGGGTTCCGTCGGGCTTGGTGGAGTCCCATTTAATTTCACCCGTGAACCCAACCACCTTTGCCACCAGCTCGGTCAATTTTTGAATGCTTACTTCTTTACCCGTACCCAAATTTACCGTTTGATTCCCACTGTACGTATTCATGAGATACACGCAGGCATCCGCTACGTCGTCCACGTATAAAAACTCTCTCAAGGGCGTGCCCGTACCCCAACAGGTAACCTCGGACAAATTGTTTACTTTCGCCTCGTGAAAACGGCGAATGAGCGCCGGCAATACGTGAGAATGTTCGGGGTGATAGTTGTCGTTTTTACCGTATAAGTTGGTGGGCATTACCGAAATATAGTCCGTACCGTACTGACGGTTTAAATATTCGCAATATTTTAACCCGGAAATTTTTGCCAGAGCGTAGCCTTCGTTGGTTCCTTCCAGAGCGCCCGTCAATAGACAGTCCTCACTCATAGGCTGGGGCGCAAATTTCGGATAAATACAGGAAGAACCTAAAAATAATAGCTTTTTTACCCCGTTTTTCCAAGCGGAGTGAATGACGTTCATTTCCAGAATCATATTCTCGTACAAAAAGTCCGCAGGGTGCAAAGAATTCCCCATAATACCCCCGACTTTTGCCGCAGCCAAAAAGACGTATTCGGGCTTTTCCTCGGCAAAAAATGCTTCTACCAGGTCCTGACGACGCAAATCCAGTTCTTTACTGGTACGCATAACCAGGTTGTTATAGCCCTGCGCCTGTAACGCACGCACGATGGCAGAGCCAACCATACCCCGATGCCCCGCAACGTAAATTTTGGCGTCCTTTTGCATCATAACCCCTTTTTCTCCTTTTCGGCTTTCGCTCTGTCGTGTACGGACATCAGACGCACCAGTTCCTCGTAGGAGGTCTTTTGCGGATTCCAGCCCAAAACGGTTTTTGCCTTGGTGGGGTCGCCCCATAAATTATTCACGTCCGTCGGGCGGAAGAACTCGGGCGATACCTCTACCAGTACCTTGCCCGTAGCTTTATCTATTCCCTTTTCCTCTATGCCTTGACCCCGCCATTCCAGCTCTATGCCGTTGAAATGGAAGGCAAGCGTGGTAAACTCTCTCACCGAATGTTGCACGCCCGTAGCAATGACGAAATCGTCGGGCTTGTCCTGCTGTAAGATGAGCCACATGCACTCTACGTAGTCCTTGGCGTATCCCCAGTCACGCAGAGAATCGAGATTGCCCAGATACAGCTTTTCCTGCAAGCCGCACGCAATTCTGCCTGCCGCCAGCGTAATTTTACGGGTAACGAAGCTCTCGCCACGTCTTTCCGATTCGTGATTGAATAAGATACCGTTGCAACAGTACATACCGTACGCTTCACGGTATTCCTTTACAATCCAATACCCGTACTGCTTTGCCACGGCGTAGGGAGAATAGGGATGGAAGGGCGTGGTTTCACGCTGGGGAACTTCCTCCACTTTACCGTACAGCTCGGAGGTAGACGCCTGATAGATACGGCAGGTATCCTTCAAACCACAAAGGCGCACCGCTTCCAGAATTCTTAACACTCCCGTAGCCACCACGTCGGCGGTGTATTCGGGTACGTCAAAGCTGACCTTCACGTGGCTTTGCGCCGCTAAGTTGTAAATTTCATCGGGGCGCACTTGAGAAATTATGCCCACGAGAGAGAGCGAATCGCTTAAATCGCCGTAGTGCAAATGAAAATTTTTATGCTTTTCGATCTCGAGATGCGCAATACGCTCGTGATAGTCCACGGAGGAACGGCGTATCACCCCGTGCACCTCGTAGCCTTTTTCCAATAAAAACTCTGCGAGATAAGAGCCGTCCTGCCCCGTAACGCCCGTAATTAATGCTTTTTTTACCATGGATAGTTCTCCGAAAAAAATGAATTTATCTTTCGTCAACTTTCGTTATAAATTGACGGCGATAATAGAAATATTTCCCTTTGATTTAAAAATATAATCGTGCGCCACGCCAAAAAACGTATCGCCCTTTTTAAAGTTTTTCACCGAGATTCCGTCCCCTGCCGTAACCACGCCCTTACCCTCCAACACGACGAAGGCGTAGAAGGAGCTGTGGTCAACCGCAAAGGATATTTCGCCGTGGGCGTCGTACCTGGCCGCTGAAAAATATTTACACTCGCCAAGCAAGGTTTTTGTGCCGTTATTATAGGACTGCGAACGGTCTGTTTGTACAAACTCACGGGTGGACGCCTTTAAATTTAATACGTCCAAAGCCTTTTCTACGTGCAGCTCCCGAGGCAGACCCTGCTTGTCTCTTCTATCGTAATCGTACAGACGGTAAGTAACGTTGGAGCTTTGCCGAATCTCACAGATAATACAGCCCTTTCCGATAGCGTGTACCGTACCGGCACGTAAAAAGTAGGTCTGTCCCGCCTGTACGGGAATTTTATTTAATACCTCTTCTATGGTTTTATCCACGATACGGCGCAAAACTTCCTCTTTGGTTACGTCCTTTTTGAACCCCGCATAGATAAACGCATCGGGTTTTGCGTCCACGATGTACCACATTTCATTCTTCCCGTATTCGTTTTCGTTGGGGAATGCGTACTCGTCGTCGGGATGTACCTGAATGGACAGGCTTTCTTGCGTATCTATGAATTTGATGAGCAGCGGAAAATCGGCAAATGCCTGGCATTTCCAGCCCAATTTATCCTTCCCGATAATTTCAATGAACTGCTTTAAGGTTTTACCCTGGTATTTTCCGTCGGCTACTACGCTCTCTCCTTTCGGATGGGTGGAAAGCTCCCAACATTCGCCCACGTCTTTCTTGCCCTGTAAATTTTTCCCCAAGACTTTGGCAAGGTTGACGCCGCCCCAGATGCGTTGTTTCAAAGCAGGATTCAGCTTGACCAATACCTCGTCGGGCATCTGTTCGGCATCTTCGTCGAGAACGCTTAAGCCTATTTTCGTTTCAATGAGCGTAAGCGTAAATTCACCGCAATTTTCAATCCTGTAACGGCTAC
>JAFTRD010000079.1 GCA_017462425.1 Clostridia bacterium
CATAGTTTTTTTTAATATTTTTTCTTTTTATAAAAAATTTGCCTTGATTTTTGATTAAAGCAGTCGAATATATTCGGATAAGCTTTCCGCCTTGCACTCCGTTTTTTGTAAAAAATACTCCTTCAACAGCCTTAAAGCCCGTTTGACCCCCTCTTGCGTAAGGGCGGAATTTTCCAAGCCTGCCGCAATGCGTAGGGTATGATAAGTAACTTCGCTTGCGGGAACGTAACCCTCGCCGGGGCACTCGCCGCAGAAAAAAGAACCGCTTGTAAAGCTGAAATACCCCCTGCCCGAAAGCGGTTTTCCGCAATTTGCGCATCCGTCTAAGCGTAAGGTATACCCGGCAAAAGACAGGGCGTTCAAAAGAAAGGTTAAAAGGGGCAGTCCCTCGTCCTCTTCGCACATTCTCCCCAGCGTCTGTACGGCGCAGAGAAAGAGTCCGTCGCTCTGTAAACCCTCGGGCAGCAAAAGATTGCACGTCTCAAGCACGGCAGAGGCGGCGTAGAACTTTTGAATGTCCTCCCGAAGGGCGTAAAACCCGTCGTGAAGAAAAGCGGAAATAACGGTATACCGCCCGGCGCGCTCGGCAAGCACGTATTCAGCAAAACAAAAAGGCTGCGCTGCAAATTTCAGCTTTGCCGCCGCCTTTTTCACCCCTCTGCAAGTGGCGGTGATTTTTCCTTTCCCCGCCGCAAACAGAGTTAATATTTTATCGTTGTCCTTGTAATCCGCTGCCCGTAGCATCAGGGCGTTGTACTTGACTTCCATGGTGACCTATATTCCCCAACCTGGGCGTCGAGAGGGTTAGCGTCACTCTGCGCTCATATCCCCATTAAAGCAAACTTTGATTGCGTTATTTATCGCCTTTGGCGATTAAGCGCAAACTTCGTTTGCTTTTTTTAAGGCTAAATACGTAAGGGAACGCCGTTCCCTTACCAACCCTTGCGAAGGGCGTTACGCCCTCTCGACACCCAGGACGGGGGTCGTTTATTTTCTAAGCTGCTTATAGAGCATATAATAGCTCATGTTGCCCGTTTTCTGGAAGAGCTTCCAGGCAATTTCCGCCGCTTCCTCGTCGTGCGTCTTTCGGTACATATACCCTCCTTTTCTTCAATAGAGAGTATGCGCAAAACCCCGACGACTATTCCCGAGGCTCTTCGTAACCAAATTCTTTCATCAGCCCGGGACGGTTGCGCCAGTCCTCCTTTACTTTGACGTAGGTGGTTAAAAATACCTTTTTGCCCAAAAATTTTTCCATATCCTGACGGGCAAAGGAGGATACTTCCTTGATCGCTCTGCCCTGCTTGCCGATTAAAATGGATTTGTGGTTGGGCTTTTCACAGACGATATCCAAACTGACTTCGTATACACCGTTTTCCTGCAAGCGGAAGGTGTGTACCACCACGGCAATACCGTGCGGAATCTCTTTGTCGAACTTCAACAGAATTTTCTCACGCATGATTTCCGAAACCATGAACCGCTCGCTTCTGTCCGATACGACGTCCTCTTCAAAGCATTTATCTCCTTCGGGTAAAAGCGCCACCAGCGCCTTTTCCAACGTGGCAACGCCACGCCCCTTGCGTGCGGAAAGCGGATAAATATCGCAGTCCACCCCCATTTCCGTCAGCGCCAACAGCCGTTCGGGGAGCTTTTCCGCCGGCATAATGTCCGTTTTCGTGAACGCTACGATTAAGGGAATTTCCAACTTTTTATATTTTTGAATCAAACGGGCGTCCTCTTCGCTCACACGCTCGTGCCCGTCCAGTACGTATAAAACGACGTCCACGCTACGCGCGCTCATATCCGCCGTACGCATCATCATCTCGGTGAGATTGTTATGCGCCTTGTAAATACCCGGAGTATCCACGAATACGATTTGATACTCGTCCTTGGTTAAAATTCCCAGAATTCTATCCCTCGTGGTCTGCGGTTTGGGGGATACGATGGAAACCTTTTCCCCTACCAGTACGTTGATAAGCGTGCTCTTGCCCGCATTGGATTTGCCGATAACGGCAACGTATCCGCTTCTCATTGTATTTTATACCTCTTCTCCTTCTCTCGTAATTCCAACTTTCTCCAGCACCGACTCTTCCGCCGCACGCATTTCGGCTTTTTCCGATTCTTCCATATGATCGTAGCCCAAACAGTGCATGACGCCGTGTACTAAAAGATAGTGCAGCTCTCGCTCGTAGGAATGACCGTATTCCTCCGCCTGCTCCTTTGCCCGTTGACGGCAAATGACCACCGAGCCTAAAAACAGGTTCCCCGCCTCGTCTATCTCCAACGGAAAGTCCTTTTTTCTAAAAGCGGTTCCTTTGATTTCGTCCAACGCAGGAAAGCTCAATACGTCTGTAACAGAATCTATATTTCTCTGTTCACGGTTCAAACGGCGAATTTCCTCTCCGTCCACGAATACCACCTCCGCCGCCACGGGTACGTCGCTGTCGATAAACTCGCCCAGCGCCGCCTCCAGCGGAGAAACCTTCAGCTCTAAGATAAGCGGTTGTTCTTCGTCAAAATAAAAGAAAAACGGATTGTGCTTACGCATCGGTTCTGCCCCCCCTATCCTCTACGCCGCTACGGGAGAAGTGTACGTCGGGGTATTTGATGCGGTGGTGATACAGTCCCGTAAGTGCGCTTACTAGCGTTTCTTTGATAACGTTTAATTCTTTCATGGTCAGTTCGCAATCGGAAAACTGGTCTAAATCCATACGCTCCTGAATGATGGAACGCACCGCTTTTTCTACGTTCTCCACGCTTCTGTCGGTGAGCGAACGGGTTGCCGCCTCGCATGCGTCGGCAATCATGATGATCGCCGCAATTTTACTTTTGGGCTTTGGTCCTTGATAGGAATAATTTTCCACGTTAATTTCGCCGTCGGACATTCTCAGCGCCTTGGCGTAAAAGTATCGGATGGGCATGGTGCCGTGATGCTCCAGCGCCACTTCGGCAAAGAATTTAGGCAAACGGTATGCCATAATCAGGTCGTACCCGTCCTTGGCGTGCGAACGGATGATGTCGGCGGAAAGCTCGGGCGTGAGCTCGTCGTGTAGGTTATGGTCGGTCTGGTTTTCAGTGAAAAAATCGGGCTGGCGGAGCTTGCCCACGTCGTGATAATACGCCGCTGCACGTGCCAGTTCTACGTTTTCACCCAGCGCAGATGCGCAGCTTTCCACCAATTGTGCTACCGTCATGGAGTGATTGAACGTGCCCCTTGCCTCGGTTTTTAAGAGCTTTAAGAGCTTGGAATCGGGCGCCGTAAGCTCCCGCAAACGGAACACCGTAAGTACGCTGAACAGCCCTTCGAATATAGGCAGGAGCGCCAAAAGCAGAACGGAGGAAAAGATGCTGCCGCCCAAGCCGAACACGACGGTATCTTGAATTTGCCAACCCGTTTGGATATAGTCGGAAATTTTCAGTAAGACGATGATGACGACCGTGGGAATGGCAACGATAACGCCCGTGGTGATAATGTGTATTCTGGTTTTTGCCGAGTTACCGATGAATACGGCGAAGATACCCGAAATAAAACAGATCATAAAGGAGGAGAACATATCGTTGGTGATGCCCGTCGTTTCATACGTCGTGTAATCGGTGAATACGTCTAAAATAAACATAATGACCGCAAATACGATATTGAGGAAGATAGCGTCTCTGTATCCGATTAAAAAAAGCACCAACAGCGCCAAAAGCGCCACGGGACGGGCGTAAACCCCGATATAATGACCGCAAAGATAGCAGATGACGATACTCACGTCCAGAATGAAAAAGAGTAGCCACACGTTTTTCATGTCCGTCAGAAAACTCTTGTTATCAAAGAAATAATATAAATAAATTATCCAGAACAAGAGGAATAAGCAGCCTGCGGTGAATAAAAATACGGGCAAGTGCTCTGCCAAATAGGAAGAATATCCGTCGGGATTGCGCAAAAAAACCATGAATAGCGCAATGCCCATTAAAAAAACGTAATGCAAAATAAAAGTAAAAATACTTTTAACCGCAACGCCGCCCGTGTAAGGTCTTTCTTGACCGATCATCATTTGTCTTTTCCTCCCGCCATTCGCTCGTCCTCCTTCTCGTAGGCACGAATGATTTGCATGACCAAGGGATGCCGTACCACGTCTTTATCCGTCAGACGGCAGATGGCTATCCCCTCTACGTTTTTCAGTATTTTCGCCGCATGGGTCAAGCCGCTCTTTTTTCCCTCGGGAAGGTCAACCTGCGTGAGGTCGCCCGTTACCATCATGCGACTTCCCTCGCCCATACGGGTCAGAAACATTTTCATCTGTTCTTTGGTGGTGTTCTGCGCCTCGTCTAAAATAATAAAGGCGTTGGAGAGCGTTCTGCCTCGCATATACGCCAAGGGCGCAATTTCTATTACCCCTCGCTCCATGTATTTACCGTAATTTTCCAGCCCCAAAAGCTCCTGCAAAGCATCGTATAAG
>JAFTRD010000080.1 GCA_017462425.1 Clostridia bacterium
ATTTTCAATCGGATAAGTGCCCCGGCTCCATTACGGGCAATCCGTTGGCGGGATTAAACGAAAAGGTTTGCATTCAGGCGGAAAAGGTCTTCGACGCCTGCATCAAGCAGAACCAGATCGAAAACTACACCCTAACGCTTACGGATTCCACGCCCGAATGTCCCGCTTATCCGCTTACTTTTATCAGCGCGCGTTCTTCTTCGTCCGCTGGCGTGATCACCGGACTCAACATAGACCGTCAGCACGATAAACAGTGCGCCCGTGTGTCGGGCAACGCAGTCATTCCCTTGCAGGTAGTCTACGTAGACGCCGCAGGGGTGGAGGGTACGGCAACCGCAAGCATCAACGTTCCCTTTGACGTACTGTTATTCGTTCCCTCGACTTCCATTATGACCTACAACGTAACGGCAATCTTTTCGGCGGTAGCGCCCGAGGGCACGTTTGTTCCTGGCGGCAATACGTTCTCCATCAACGCCTGCGTAACGGTTATTCTCAAGGTATCCATGCCTGTGGAATTGTTGTTGCCTTCCTACGGTTATTGCGCCATTCCGCCCGCGCAGGAATACTCGCAGGAGGTCTGCGCAGGGTTCTTCGAGCTGCCCCTCTATCCGCAGGGTAAAAATTGCAGCAAGCAATAAAACTTTTTACATATTCAAGCGCATATTATTTTCTCTCTTGAAGCAAAATCCGCCGTGTAACAACCTTGCACGGCGGTGCTTTTTTTGGGAATTTTTAAGGTGAATATATACGTTCGACAAACTTAGACAATATCGGACAAAACAAGACAAAGCCATCGTTTGACATCGTCGAAAAAGAAATATTATAATAGAAATACAGAGAATTTTACGGAGGAAACACACCATGAAAAACAACGTGCTTTACACCGTCGGGGAGCTTTTAATGACGGAAACGCAGGCGCAGGACGTACGTTACGTGCGTGAAGAGGAAAACTGCCTTTATATTATAACGGAGGAAGGGGAGAAATATAAACTGACCGTGACGAAAAGTGAAACGTAACCGCTCCCTCGCTCTTTCTTTCATTTTTAAAAAAAGAGGTAAGCTTAACCCCGCTCGCCTCTTTTTTCTTTTTTTATAAATTTTTACATAAATTTTTCCGTATTGTTCAGAAAAAACTCCTGCATATGGGCGTTTTGCGGACCGAAAGAGAGATGCCCCACCACTACGTTTTCGCTGACCATCAGGGGTCGGGACTGTATACAGCAGTATTCGCACAGCTGCACCTCGTCGTCGCCCATGGCGTTGGAACGGCGGTTGACACGAAAATACCCCATATCCTCCCATAGCGTTCTTTCAAACAAAACGGCGCCGATGCTGAATCGGATAGGGCAGGGGTATTCCCTAGGCTCTTCCTTTATAAAGCGTGCGTTCAGCTCGTCTATAGATGGAACGCGCGGATCTGCCCAGAAAAATTTTGCCACCTCGGGATTGCCTTCAATCTGTCTGTGTCCGCCTGCCATATATTTAGGCGGTTCAAAGCGTGTGGCGTAGTAATCGGTGAGCCCCGTTTTTTCCAACACTCTCACGTGTCCGTAGCCGTTGATGGGAATAATGGGCGCCATTACGCCGGGTTGAAACAATCCCTCTGTTGCATGCTGATACGCCTTGTATAAATTGTCAAAGTATCCCTCGGTAATAAATATATCTTCGTCTAATTTATAGATATATTTTGCGTTCGGGTGCAAGCTGATTGCCACGTTCTGCGCCAACGAAACGTTGTTGATATTCGTACGCAGGTACGACCAGCCGTTTTCCTCGCACAGCTCGTGCACTTTTTGGCTGTACAGCCCCGAGGTTACCACGCAAACGTCCACGTCGTCGGGGGTAAAGCGTTTGATTCTTGAAAATACGGCAGGGTATAAAAACTCCTTATAGCCCGCCAGAATAACGCACAGCTTTTCTTTCCCTTTGGAACGGTCAATAAAAACCTTGCGGCACTTGAGGTTGTTTTTCTTTGCCCGTTCTATGCGTTTTTTCTTCCATTTTTTATAAAGCCCGTAGATGACGGGGTTGGATTTCAGTATATTTTTCAAACTCATATTTTTGCTTGTTCCCCCAACGTTTTTTCCGCCGTTTTTTATACCGTTTTTTTACGGTCTGTATTTTTCGTGTACGCCTGCTTTTCCCTCTTTTGCGTCACGTATGGCGGTTTTCGCCATTTCCCGCCCTTCGGCGGTGCTTTTTATGAGCAAGCGGGACAAAAAAGAGGCTCGTTTTAAGTATTTCAGCCATTTAAGCACCAGATAATAGCGGTAGGCGTAATATTGTTTTACGATCAGAAGATGGTTTCTGATGTCGTAATATTCACGCCAATCCACGCCGTTCGCCTGCTTTGCTCGGGTATCGTGCTGCATTTTTGCCTCGGGAATACAGAGGATATCCCCGTATTTTTTCAAGCGGTAACA
>JAFTRD010000081.1 GCA_017462425.1 Clostridia bacterium
TAATCATCTCTCATCAGGAGCGGATTTTGAATATCGCCGATAAAATCGTCGTATTGGCAAACGGTATGGTCAGCAAGGTCGGCGGCAGGGAAATTCTGCCCGAGCTTTTATCCGGTTCACGCCCTACGCCTTGCGCCGTATTAACGGGGGAGGGTAAAAAATAATGGACGCAATTGAAAAAACGCTTCTTCAAACGGTAGCCGATTTACACGAAGTACCCGAAGGCGCTTACAATATCCGTGAAAACGGAAAATCCGTTGCCCGTTCCTCCTCGGCAAATATTGAAATCGTTACCAAGACCGAAGCAGGCAAACCTGGCATAGACATTATCATTCAACCGCACACCAAGAACGAAAGCGTGCATATTCCCGTCATTTTAAGTCAAAGCGGACTGAAAGAAACGGTGTATAACGATTTTTATATCGGAGAGGGGGCGGAAGTTCTCATCGTTGCCGTTTGCGGTATTCATAACTGCGGCGGACAAGACAGCGAACCCAGCGGTATACACACCTTCCACGTAGGTAAGAACGCAAAGGTGAAATACGTGGAAAAACACTATGCGCAAGGCGAGGGTACGGGTGAGAAAATTATGAACCCCACCACGGAGGTATACGTGGAAGAGGGCGGCAGTATAGAAATGGAAACCACGCAAATCAAGGGCGTGGACTCCACCCACCGCATCACCCGTGCAAAGTTGAAAAAAAACGCTTCGCTCGTCGTACGTGAAAAAATTTATACCCACGGTAAGCAAATCGCAACCACCGATTTTTCCGTGGATTTAGACGGCGAAAATTCGTCCGCCGATTTAGTTTCCCGTTCGGTTGCGACGGAAAACTCCCACCAGGGCTTCAACGCCGTCATCAACGGCAACACCAAGTGCACGGGGCACAGTGAATGTGACGCTATCATTATGGATAACGGCACGGTTACTGCGCTGCCTGCATTAACGGCAAATAACGTAGACGCAGCGCTCATTCACGAGGCTGCAATCGGTAAAATCGCCGGCGAACAGCTCATAAAACTGATGACGCTGGGCTTGAGCGAACAGGAAGCGGAAGAGCAGATTATTCAAGGATTTTTAAAATAAAAAAAACCAAAAGAAAAAGGTGGGGGAATGCAATTTTTTGAAAGGGTGAGAGCGCTGCCGGTAATCCGTGCGGTAAATGCATTTATCAATTCCAAATATATGCTTATCGTTTTGGCGCTTTTAACCGTGCTTGCCAATGTTTTTGCGTTGGAATTATTGGCTTATATAGTGGTGAGCCTTTTGGGGCTATATCTTTGCCTGTTCGGCAAGGATATGCTCGTTTTAGCGCCAATTTTTATATTCGTATACATCTCTCCCTCCGTAGCCAATCATCCGTTTATGAATGAAAACTCCATTTTCTTCCCTGAAAACGGTCTTTGGCTTATGCTTCTCGTCCTCGTTCTTTTCTTCGTTCTGTTTTTCTTACGTATCGGTACGGACGGTGGTTTTATACGCTTTTTTACCGTAAAACGAAAATTTTTACTCGGTTTCTTAATTTTGGGCGCAGCCTTCTTTTTAGGCGGGCTTGGGTACGAGGGATATGAGAAAAACAATCTGCAATATTCACTGCTGTTATTCGTTTCCCTATTTTTACTCTATTTTATATTGACGGCTACGGTCAGCTGGAAGGACGTTCCCAAAGATTACTTCGCCTGGATGGGGCTTTTTATCGGAATTACGGTAGCAATAGAGCTGATCGGCGTATACCTTCTTCACGCAGAAAAAATATTCGTAGA
>JAFTRD010000082.1 GCA_017462425.1 Clostridia bacterium
GCCTGCCGGAAACGGTTGGGCGTATCCACCGTTCGACGGCGTAATTGCAGACGGAAAGTTGTACGGCAGAGGCGCAATGGACGATAAGGGGCCTGCCGTTATCTGTTTATATTGTCTGAAGGCTTTGAAGGACAACGGAATTTTACCCAAACGGAAAATAAAACTGATTGTAGGCTGCAACGAAGAGAGCGGCTGGGCGTGCATGGAGCATTATAAGAAGGTAGCGCATTTGCCCGAGGAAGGCTTTACCCCCGACGCAGATTTTCCCGTTATTTACGCAGAAAAAGGAATTTTACACCTACGGCTCGCCTTCCCCGTGAAGGATGCCCTCTTTGAAAAGCTCTACGGCGGAACGGCTGCCAATATGGTATGCGATTTTGCCCAAGCCTACCCTGTCGCAGAGCAAAGTTTCAAGGAATACGTCAATCCGATTGAAAACACTGCTCTCGTTTTGGAGAACGGAACGCTGACGGCTCGGGGAATTTCGGCGCACGCTTCTACCCCCGAAAAGGGAGCCAACGCTTTGCAGGCGTTATTGGCGTATTACAAAGCGCTGAACGGGGATTGTTCTTTCGTTTACGACCTGTTATTTAAGGATCGCTTGAATTTCAAGAATATGCAGGATGAAACGGGACGGCTGACCCTATCGCCCAACGTGGCGGATTTTCAGGACGGAACCTTGTATATAACGACGGATTTCAGAGTTCCAGCTACCCATGAAATAGAAGAAGTGACGGAAATTTTAAGAACTGCGGGTATCGCATACCAAGTGGAGCATATGCAACCGCCGCTCTTCAACGACCCGAACGGAGCGCTGATTCAAACGCTTTTGGGGGTATATAACCGCATTACGGGAGAAAACAAAACGCCCATCGCCATCGGCGGAGGAACGTATGCGAGGGTGTTGCAATTCGGGTGCGGGTTTGGTCCGGAGTTTGAGGGGGATGAAGTAACGATTCACCAGGCGAACGAATATATTTCTCTGGAAAAAATAAAACTTTTGAGCGAAATTTATTATTCGGCGCTGGAAGAAATATGTAAATAATAAAAAAACGCACCGTGGGTTCTTTACCGACGATGCGTTTTTTGTTCGTTCTCTTTTTAGACTTCGGGGTGTGCAATTCGACTGAAGTGGCGAACGAGATAATAGATAAGCCACAAAGCCGCAATGCCAACCAAGACATAGATGATGCGCGCAATGAAATAAAGATTGCCCGCAAACAACCAGCTGACGAGGTTGAAATCGGCGATGCCGACCAAGAGCCAGTTGATTCCGCCAATGATGCTTAAAATTAAACTGATAATTGTTAACATATTACCCTCCTGCAAGCAGTATGTTCCGTTTACAGGGAAGTATACAATTAAAAATAAATTTTAAAAATTCGTCAGCGAATAAAAAAAGCGTTCGGGTTTTTCCGAACGCTTTTTAATCGGTTTTTAGATGAGCTCGATGATTGCCGTTTCAGCGCCATCGCCACGTCTTTCACCCAACTGATAAATTCTGGTGTAGCCGCCGCCCTGCTTTAACTCTTCGGCACGCTGCGCGTACTTGGGAGCAAGCTCGTTGAAAAGCTTTTCTACCAAGGGATGCTTTACGTCCTTGGTTCTTGCTTTGAATGCAGATTTGCTTTCGGTGAAAGCCTTTACTTCCTGCAAGTCGTAGGTCTTTGCCATAATCGCACGACGAGCCGCCAATTTCTTAACGCCGTCCTTTACGGTTTTAACGGTTACGTCTTTGCCCTTGCTGTCTTTCTTGACAACTTCAACTTCTACGTTGTCGTCAAACGTGTTGACTGCCTTCGTAATAAGCTTTTCTACGTAGGGCTGTAATTCCTTTGCCTTTGCAAGCGTAGTTTCTATTCTACCGTACCAGATGAGCTGAGACGCTTGGTTTCTTAAAAGCGCTACTCTTTCTTTTGCGGGTCTGCCTAATTTACCGGACATTGTTTAATCCTCCTTTTTTGCTAATGAGAGACCGTAGGACTGTAACTTGAGAATGACTTCGTCTAAAGACTTTCTGCCGAGGTTTCTTACCTTCAACATTTCATCCTCCGTCTTCTTGGTCAGGTCTTCTACTGTATGAATGCTTGCTCTCTTGAGGCAGTTATAGGAACGTACCGACAGGTCCATATCCTCAATTGCCATTGCCAGAACTTGCTGCTGCTTATCATCCTCGTTCTTCACGAGAATATCCATACCTCTGATTGTATCGCTTAAATTTACAAACAGACTGATGTGGTCTTGCATGATTTTCGCCGCTAAGGATACGATTTCCTTTGCGGAGAACGTACCGTCCGTCCATACCTCCAGGTTTAATCTGTCGTAGTTCAGATTTTGTCCGACACGTGCGTTTTCTACCTGGTAGTTTACCTTTTGTACAGGCGTATAGATGGAGTCGATAGCGATGTAATCGATAACGGGCTGCTTGTTTTCGCTTGCGGGCTTGTACCCTCTGCCACGACCGATGGTAATTTCCACGTCGACCTTGCCGCCCTCGTCCACCGTACAGATGTATTGATCTTTATTGACGACTTCAATTTCAGCGTCCTGTTCGATATCTGCGCCTGTGATAACGCAGGGACCTTCCTTATAAAGATGCAATACCTTGGTGTAATCTTTTTCCGTAACTTTGGTAGTAATAGCCAAAAGTTTCAGGTTTAAAATAATTTCAGTGACGTCTTCTTTCACTCCCGCAACCGCGGAGAATTCGTGTTTTACGCTACCGTCCAAAAAGCGGATACCCTGCACCGCTGCGCCGGGTAAGGCGGAGAGTAAAATTCTTCTTAAGCAGTTACCGATTGTAAGACCGAAACCCTTTTCCAAAGGTTCGACAACGATTTTAGCATAGCTTCTGTCCTCGTTCTCTTCCACTTCGATTTTGGGCATATCCATTTCGATCATAATGCTACCTCCTTGAATGGTTTAAATTACTTGGAGTAGAGTTCGACAATCATATGTTCTGCAATCTGAGTATCGATGTCTGCTCTCGTAGGGAGTGCTAAAATCTTTCCTTCTAATTTTTCGTTATCAAACGCTACCCATGCAGGTACGTTTAATGCGGGTTTGGATTCTTTGAGTGCGGTGAAGAACTTGTTGCCCTTCTTGTTTTCACGTACGGCAATTACGTCGCCTGCCTTTACTAAGAAGGAAGGAATATTTACTTTCTTGCCGTTTACCGTGAACTGCGCGTGGGATACAAGCTGTCTTGCCTGCAAACGGGTGTTTGCAATACCCATTCTGTAGATGACGTTGTCCAGTCTTCTTTCCAAAAGAACGAGCATGTTTTCACCGGTTACGCCCTTCTTGCGGTCTGCCACGTCATAGTAGTGACGGAACTGCTTTTCGCTTACGACGTAGATGAACTTAGCTCTTTCCTTTTCACGGAGCTGTAAGCCGTATTCGCTGATTTTCTTGGTCTTTCTGCCCGAAGTTCTAATCGACTTCTTGGAGCAACCGATAGCTGCGGGATCCAATTCGAGGAATCTGCATCTCTTCAATTTATGATATTTATTAATTGCCATATTGTTACGCTCCTATTATACTCTACGACGCTTGGGAGGTCTGCATCCGTTGTGAGGAATGGGAGATACGTCGGAAATGAGCGTGATCTCCAAGTCGAAATTCGTCAAAGCACGGATTGCGCTTTCTCTGCCTGCGCCGGGGCCTTTTACGTATACTTCAACGCTCTTCAAGCCGTATTCCTTGGCTGCGGTAGCTGCTTTTTCGCAAGCGAGCTGCGCTGCATAGGGAGTACCCTTCTTAGAACCTCTGAAGCCGCCCAAGGAACCTGCGCTCGACCATGCGAGAACGTTGCCGTTCAGGTCGGTGAAGGTGATCATGGTGTTGTTGAAGGTAGACTGAATATGAACCTGACCTTTATCTACCTTTCTGAAATCTTTACGCTTTCTGGTGGTAGTAGTCTTCTTTGCTGCTGCCATACTTTGTTACCTCCTTACTTCTTCTTGTTCGCAACTACCCTACGTACGTTGCCACGACGGGTTCTTGCGTTTCTCTTCGTGCTCTGGCCACGGACAGGCAAGCCCTTTCTGTGACGGATGCCACGATAGCTGCCTATTTCCATTAAGCGCTTGATGTTGAGGGAAATTTCACTGCGGAGTTCACCTTCAACTCGTACATTGTTATCGATATAATCTCTCAGCTTGGAGATGTCAGATTCATTCAAATCTTTCACTCTCGTATCGGGATTGATGCCCGTTTCCGTGAGAATTTTTTTGGAAGTAGTAAGTCCGATACCGAAAATATAGGTAAGACCGATTTCTACTCTCTTTTCTCTGGGTAAATCTACACCGGCAATACGTGCCATTGATTTATAACCTCCGTATTTTTCTTTAAAATTTTTATTGTTATATATACAATCCGTTGTTTTTCGCAGGGCAGTGGAAAATGCCTTGACGAAAAGACGGTTATTTTTGATTTTACACGCAACAAAACTGAGTCCCCGTTTTTACTTAAAACGGAAATTCAGTTCTCGTTACGTTATAAAATTATTCGCAAGATTTTATCATGCACCGTATATTTTACCATATACGGTAAAAAAATGCAAGCGTTTTATTAGCCCTGTTTCTGTTTATGGGATTTATTTTTGGAACAAATTACCATAACCTTGCCGTTTCTTTTAATTACTTTGCACTTATCGCACATAGGCTTTACTGAAGGTCTGACTTTCATTTTGTTTTCTCCTTAAATAGAATACTTTTTTGCGGCTCCGCTTTAAGATTTGCTGCGCCACGTGATTCTGCCCTTGGTCAAATCGTAAGGACTCATTTCCAGTTTTACCGTATCGCCTTCAATGATACGAATAAAATTCATTCTTAACTTGCCGGAAATGTACGCCGTTATGATATGCCCGTTGGAAAGCTGTACTTTAAAGGTTGCGTTGGGTAACGATTCTACGATTTTCCCTTCTACCTCTATTACGTCGTCTTTGGACACAAAAACTCCCTCCGCTTTTATTTTTGACTACAACGTCAGTATTTCTACACCGTCTTCCGTAATGAGTACGGTGTTTTCGTAATGCGCCGCCGGCGAATTATCCAGCGTCACCGCCGTCCATCCGTCCGCAAGCGTTTTCACGCGGTAATCGCCGAGCGTTATCATCGGCTCTATACACAGCGTTGTGTTTGCCTTGAGCCTTACGCCCGTTCCCTTTCTGCCGTAGTTGGGAACCGACGGGTCCTCGTGCATATCCTTGCCGATACCGTGACCGACGAAGGCACGCACCACTCCAAAGCCGTGCGCCTCGGCGTGGGTCTGCACATTATACCCGATGTCGTAAAGCGGGGTTCCCGCCTTTAACTCCTTCACTGCCTGAAAGAAGCACTCCTCCGTCACCTTGACCAGTTTGCGCTTTTCGGGAGAGACGTTGCCGATACAGAAAGTACGGCAGGCGTCGCCGTTATACCCGTCTTTCTCCGCCGTGATGTCCACGCTGACAATGTCGCCGTCACGAATGATTCGGTCGTCGGGAATACCGTGAACGACCACTTCGTTGACGGAAACGCAAGCAGAACCGGGATATCCGTAATATCCCAAAGACGAGGGGGTTGCGCCGCTGGCTATGATATAATCGTGCACCAGCGTATCCACTTCCTTGGTGGTCATGCCCGCTTTGATATGTCTGCCGACGTAGGCAAGCGTATCACGTACCACTACGCACGCCGCCCGTATCTTTTCTATTTCCCGTGGGGTTTTTACACGTA
>JAFTRD010000083.1 GCA_017462425.1 Clostridia bacterium
CTTTTTTACCGATTACCACGTGACCGCAGTTTGCGCACTGCCATACCGTATCGCCTTCACGGGAGAATACGATGCCGTCCTTCACGTTCTGCAACAGCTTCAAATAACGCTCCTCGTGTTCGTTTTCGAGGGCTGCTACCTTTTCAAAGAGGAATGCAATATGGTCGAAGCCCTCTTCCTTGGCTACCCTTGCAAATTCAGCGTACATATCCGTCCATTCGTAATTTTCGCCTGCCGCTGCGTCTGCCAAATTTTCCTCCGTGGAGGGAATTTCGCCGCCGTGCAACAACTTGAACCAGATTTTAGCGTGTTCTTTTTCGTTGTTTGCCGTCTCTTCAAAGAGCGCCGCTATCTGCTGATACCCCTCTTTTTTTGCCTTGGAAGCGTAATACGTATACTTGTTTCTTGCCTGCGATTCGCCTGCAAACGCCGCCATTAAATTCTGTTCGGTTTTACTGCCTTTGAGTTCCATAATTTTCACCTCTCTAATTATTTTATATTTACATTGTATCATAAATGATACTGAGCGTCAATAGTAAAATAGAAAATTTTTGAAAAATATTTTTTAGCTCTGCTTTTGGGCTTGTTTATTTTTTAAATTTTCTCTTGCGGTGGCAAGCATTAATTTAATGCGGTTTTCCTGATTGACTCTAGTTGCGGAAGGGTCGTAGTCTACGGGCACGATATTCTCGTTGACGTACATATTTTTAAGCGTTCTTACCACGCCCTTGCCTGCAATGTGATTGGGCAGGCAACCGAAGGGCTGCGCGCAGACGATATTGTCCGTACCCGTCTCCGCCAACGCCGCCATTTCGGCGGGAATGAGCCAGCCCTCGCCCATTTTCACGCCTTGGTTGATGACCTTATCGGCGCAGTGGCGCAGGTGCTCGAAGTCGTGTAAAGGCTCGAACGTACCGTCGGTTTTAAAGATTTTGATGATATTTTTTTGCATTCCGTGCAAAACCTTATACACGATTTTATACAAAAGGTTAAAGACGAAGGAATTTCTGCCGTACAGCTTACCGTCGTTGATGTTATTGACGATGCAGTACAAAACGAAATCCATCAGTCCGGGAATAACCGTTTCACAGTCCTCGGAATGTAAAAAGTCCTCTAAATGCGAATTGCCCAAGGGAGAGTATTTGACGTAAATTTCGCCCACTACGCCTACCTTTACCTTTTCTTCCTTGCTTCTTTCTACCTGTTTAAAGATTGCCAACATATCTTTGGTAATCTTTTTGTATTTTTTATAGGTATTGTTATCGTACGCATCGTACACCATTTGCACGCACTTCGCACGAGCCGCCGCTGCTGCGCCTTTTTCCAGCTCGTACGGCAAGGTCTGGTTATACAGCGTCATAATGTTATCACCGTAAAAAATACCGTACGCCAGCTTTAATAAAAGCGGTATGGTCATGGGAATACCGTTCCCCTTCTCTAAGCCCGAAAAGTTGATGGATAAGACGGGTACT
Organism: Clostridia bacterium; assembly: GCA_017462425.1. Next base: position 1,473 of record JAFTRD010000083.1, read on the forward strand.
TGGGGGAATTCGGCTTTAAGCGCTTTGCGGATTAAGGGCAGGTAATTGGACGCACGGCAGCCGCCGCCCGTCTGGGAGATGAGCACGGCGGTATGATCCACGTCGTACTTACCGCTCTTTAAAGCGTCGATATACTGTCCGATAACGCAGAGCGCAGGGAAACAGGTATCGTTGTGTACGTGCTTTAAGCCCTCGTCGATGACCGCACGGGAATCGTTATGCAATACTTCTACTTTATACCCTTCCAAAATTAAAATGTGCTTTAACACTTCAAAATGGTACGGGAGCATATCCGGAATTAAAATGGTATGCGTTTCTTTCATTTCCGGTTTAAAGGTAGGATAATCGTCGGTAAAATCTACCGTCTTTTGACAGGGATAGTTGTTTTCCATTACGCTTTCGTACCTCCTTTTTGAGCAACCTGCTCTTCAATTGCCGCCTGCATAGAGCGCAAACGGATTTTTACTACACCAAGGTTGTTGATTTCGTCTATCTTGATTTGCGTGTATAATTTACCGTTGTTCTCCAGAATGGAACGCACCTCGTCCGTCGTGATTGCGTCGATACCGCAGCCGAAGGAAACGAGCTGTACGAGATTGACGTCCTCTTTATCCAACACGTATTCCGCCGCGCGGTAGAGCCGTGCGTGGTACGTCCACTGATTGAGTACGTTTACCTTGACGAGGTTCGCCTTTTCAAACACGCAGTCCTCGGAAAGCACGGCAAAGCCCAGAGAGTTCAAGAGCTTATTGATGCCGTGGTTAATTTCGGGGTCGGCGTGGTACGGTCTGCCTGCCAAAACGACCAGCTGTTTCCCCTCTTTTCTGGCTTCAAACAGGATTTCCTCACCCTTTTGCACTACGTCCTCGTGATAGGACTGCATACGTTTAAAGCCCTCGTCTAAGCCCTTTTCTATCTCTTTTGCGGAAAGTTTATATTTTTTGAGCGCTTTTTTCAACGCTTTTACCGTACTCTTGCGCATATTCGGGTCGATATACGGCATGATGAAATTATCGTCCGTCAAACGCTCGTTGTTCGCCTTCAACAGCTCGGGATAGTACGCTACCACCGGACAGTTGTAATGGTTCATGGAATCGTGTTCGTCTAAATTATAGCTTTCACAGGGGTAGAAGATAAAGTCTACGCCTGCGTCCAACAGGCTTTCGATATGTCCGTGCATGAGCTTTGCGGGATAGCACGCCGTATCGCTTGCTACCGTGTGCTGACCCTTGAAATATAGCTGACGGGAGCTTCGTTCGCTGAGTACCACTTCAAAGCCGCAGGACTCGAAAAATCCCGCCCACAGAGGTAACTGTTCGTACATAACCAACTGTAAGGGAAGTCCCACTCTACCACGGAGCTTATTGCCTGACACGCCCTTGACACTCGACTGAATACGCTCGTATTTATAGGAATATATATCGAGAGGATGTTTAACGGCTTTCTGTCCTGCGCCACGCTCGCATTTATTGCCCGAAATATATTTTCTGCCGTCGCCGAACGTGATGATATTAATGTTGCATTTACTGGTACAGCCGTGGCAGTTGGTGGAACGGGAGGCGTACGTGAAGGCGTTTAACTCCTCCGCCGTTGCCAACGTACAAGTTTCTAATTTTTTAGCGATGGTTTCCTTGGCGTACAGCGCTGCGCCGAACGCACCCATAAGTCCGGCAATCCCCGGACGCACTACGTTTTTACCGATTTCCTTTTCAAAGGAACGAAGCACCGCATCGTTTAAGAAGGTGCCGCCCTGCACGACGATGTGCTGACCCAGCTCGTCGGGTGTTTTGGCGCGGATAACCTTATAAATGGCGTTTTTAACGATGGAAGAAGAAAGACCTGCGGAAATATCCTCTACGCTTGCGCCCTCTTTTTGCGCCTGCTTGACGGCGCTGTTCATGAATACCGTACAGCGTGAGCCAAGCTCTACGGGACGTTTTGCAAACAAACCGAGCTTTGCAAACGATTCGATATCCATACCCATTGCCTTGGCAAAGGTCTGAATGAACGAGCCGCAGCCCGAGGAGCAAGCCTCGTTGAGCATGATAGAGTCGATGGCGTGGTTTTTAACCTTAAAGCACTTAATGTCCTGTCCGCCGATGTCGATGATGAAATCGACCTCGGGGTTGAAATAGAGCGCCGCTTTGAAATGCGCCACCGTTTCCACGATGCCGAAATCTACTTTTAACGCCGCCTTGATGAGGTCCTCGCCGTAGCCCGTTACCGCGCTGCCACGAATGGTGATTCTGTCACCGATCAAAGCGTAAATTTCCTTTAATTTTTCCACGATGATGTCCAGAGGCTGACCGTTGTTGCTCTGGTAGTGAGAATATAAAATTTTACAGTC
>JAFTRD010000084.1 GCA_017462425.1 Clostridia bacterium
ACAAGGCGCCATACCGTATTCTTCTAAGTCTACGATCTTCGCGCCCTCACTCTCCTTTAAAAGATTTTTCTCTTTTAACTCGTCGATAACGGGCTGCATTTTATCGGTATAGAATCGTTCGCCTGCGTAGCTGTCGAAAGTAACGCTTAATTTTTCGTAGATTGTCTGCACGTAGGCAAGCGTTAAGGATTTGAACCATTCGAAAATTTCGTTCGCCTCTTTATCGCCGCTTTCAATCAAACGGAAATATTCACGGGCTTCCGCTTCCATTTCCTCCGTCGCTTCGTTATTAAAGCGAACGTACAGCTCGTTGATGGCGTGGATACCGCCCTTTTCCACCTCGTCCTTGTTCCCCCAACGCTTGTATGCGCAGATGAGCTTGCCGAACTGCGTACCGTAGTCGCCGAGGTGATTGATACCCACGGCGTTATAGCCGAGGAATTTGAAAATTTTATACAAAGCTCCACCCAGAACGGTTGTGGAGAGGTGTCCGATATGGAACGGCTTTGCAATGTTGACGGAAGAATAATCGATACAGATCGATTTCCCCGCACCCACCTCGGACGAGCCGTATTTTTCGCCCTCGGAAAGTATTTTTTGTACGGTATCGGCAACCATACCGCATCTGTTGAGCGTGAAATTGAGATAACCGTTGACGGAGGTAACCTTGCTGATTACGCCGTCCAAAGGATACGCATCACGCAGACCGTCGGCAATCACGACGGGACTTTTACGCATAATTTTAGCCAGTTTAAAGCAGGGCAACGCATAATCGCCCATGTCCGGCGTGGGAGGCTCGCTGATGAGCGTATACAGCTCCTCTTTGGTAACGCCCTCTACGGTTAATTGATTGCAGATATGTTGCTTATAATCCATATATTCTACCGCCTTACGGTTAATTTTCGTTCAACGGGTATTGTAGCATATTTTTTGAGATTACGCAACCCTTTACAAGCCGTTTACGTTTGACTTTAAAGGGGTTTTATATTATAATAATATGGATTTTATTGATTTTATTGATTGAAGGAAAGTAAAGAGTATGAAATTAGGAGTTGTAGGCTTACCCAACGTGGGCAAATCCACTTTATTCAACGCAATTACGCACGCCGGCGCAGAAGCGGCAAACTACCCGTTCTGCACCATTGAGCCAAACGTGGGCGTGGTAACCGTACCCGACGAACGCTTGGACAAATTAGCAGCGCTGTATTCGAGTAAAAAGGTTACCCCTGCCATTATCGAATTCGTGGATATTGCAGGCTTGGTAAAGGGCGCATCCCGCGGCGAGGGCTTGGGGAATAAGTTCCTTTCCCATATCCGAGAGGTTGACGCCATCGTACACGTGGTACGCTGTTTTGAGGACGTCAATATCGTACACGAGGTAGAGGCGAATAAGCTAGTGGACGAAATTGACCCCATCGGGGACGTGAACACCATCAATTTAGAGCTGATTTTGGCGGATATGGATACCGTGCAGAAGCGCATGGACCGCATTAAGAGCGCTGCTCGTGGCGGCGCAGATAAAGAAGCGGCGGCGGAATGGGAGTTTTTACAGGCGTTGTATGCCCACCTCGAAAGCGAACAACCTGCCCGTACCTTCCCTTTAAGCGACAAGGCGCAGGAAGGGTTCATGTATAATTTGTTCCTCCTGACCGTAAAACCCATACTGTATGCGGCGAACATTGCCGAGGAGGATATGGGCAAAAACGAGGATGAAATCCCCTTCGTTAAAAAGGTAAAAGAATTTGCCAAGAACGAGGGCAACGAGGTATTGGTTATCTGCGCAAGAACGGAGGAAGAGCTTTCGCAGATGGAGCCCGAAGAAGCGGCGATATTCTTGGAAGAGTTTGGCTTGAAAGAGAGCGGGCTTACCCGTTTAATTCAAAAATCGTACGCATTGCTGGGGCTTATAAGCTATCTCACCGCAGGCGAAAAGGAAACCCGTGCCTGGACGATTGTCAAGGGCACGAAAGCGCCACAGGCGGCGGGCAAAATTCACTCGGACTTTGAAAAAGGCTTTATCCGCGCAGACGTGGTAGACTGCAACGTACTGTTAGAGCTTGGCTCGCTGGTTGCCGCCAAGGAAAAAGGTAAGGTGCGTTCGGAGGGTAAGGAATATATCGTAAAAGACGGTGACGTGGTAGAGTTTTTCTTCAACGTATCCAAAAGATAACATAAAAGATGAAAGGCGTTTGTCAATGCGACAAACGCCTTTTTTATGCGTCTTTTAATCCAAGCAAATAATCCGCCGATACGTCAAAGTATATAGAAGACTTTAAAGTAGGACTTCGGGTGGGGATAGAATGTATGGACGATGAACGTTCACTCCGCTAAGCGGAGCTTAAAATCTTTCATAATTTTCATTTCGATTCGGGAGATCTGCACCTGCGATACGCCGATCTGTTTCGCCACCTCGCTCTGGGTCATATCTCTGAAATACCGTAAAACTATAATCTTACGCTCCCTTTCGGGCAGACTTTCAATCGCCGAATGTAGCTGCATACGTTCTATCATCTCCTCCTGGTTGTCCTTTACGGGTAATTTTTCGATCAGCTCCTGCGTTTTTTCGTCCTTATAATCCCCTTGGTCGTGAATGGATAAGGGCATTTTACAGGAATCGAGGGCGAATACTACGTCCGCTTCGCTCATCTCAAACGATTGGGCTATGGTTTTAATATCCGGCTGTTCGCCGTGGGAGATGGAATAGTTTTCGATAAAGGTATTGATTTCCTTTGCCGTACGTTTGAGCGCACGGGATACTTTGATAGAACCGTCGTCACGCATAAAACGCTTTATTTCGCCCGCAATCATGGGTACGGCGTACGTGGAGAGACGAACGCCAAAGTCCTCGTTAAAGCCGTTTAGCGCCTTTAAAAAGCCTATGGAGGCAAGCTGCATTAAATCGTCGTATTCCACCCCCTTATGAAGATACCGTTTGACGATACATTTTAAAAGAGAGGTGTTTTCTACCAATAAAATTTCCTTTGCCGTTTTATCCCCCTGCTTTGCCAGACGGACGTAGTGTAAGGTTTTTTGTTCATCAAGCATTTTCCTTTTTACCTGCGCCTATTACCTTGCTCATGGATATGGAAGTACCCACTCCCTCGGCAGATTCCACTTTAAAATCCGACATAAAGGTCTGCATAATGGTAAAGCCCATGCCCGAACGCTCCTCGTCTGCAAGCGTGGTGTAGAAAGGCTGCATCGCCTCCTCTACGTTTCTAATGCCTTTCCCTTTGTCGGAAATTTTAATATGTAGAGTTTTTGCCTCTATGGCGCATTCAATTTCTATCACGCCGCCCTTGCCTTCGTAGGCATGAACGATACAGTTGGTTACCGCTTCGGAAACAGCCGTCTTTACGTCGGACAGCTCGCTGACGTCGGGTTCTAAAGGCAATGCAAAAAGCGCAACGGCGTTGCGGGCAAAAAGTTCGTTTTGGGAAATGGCGGCGCATTCCAGACGCATATAATTTGTCATATCATTTTTTCTCCTTGTTATAGTTTCGGAATGAGCGTATAAACACCGCTCACGGAAAGCACCTTATCGGCGTTTAGATTGGGATTTTCCAGATACATCGCCATTGAATACCGTTGCAGTTTTTTATACCAGCCGATTAAAAATCCAATGCCCGTGGAATCCATAAACCGTACGCCCGAAAGATTGAAAACGCATTTTTGCGCCGTGGAATGGCTTTCTATCAAGCCGTCCACTTCACGGCGAATGATACTGACCGAACACTCGTCTATTTCACCTTCGAGATAAATATACAATACGTCGCCCGAGGTGCGGGAAGTTACTTTCATATCTTTTTCCCTCCTGATTGTATTGGTTATAAGTTTAAAACAAAACAAGGGAAAAATATTGTAAAAATAGAAAAAAGAAGAACGAAAAAACACGGAAAAATTTTTTGAGATTTTTTTTGGAAAATCAATGAAAAATGCTTGACTTTTAATTCATTTTATAATAAGATAAACAAGCGTTGTGTGAGGAACAAAGGTTCCGTACATTTCACGGGCCTTTAGCTCAGTTGGTTAGAGCGGTCGGCTCATAACCGATTGGTCCGCGGTTCAAGTCCGTGAAGGCCCACCATGCAATAATTTCATATATCTTTTGTTTTAAATGGCCCAATAGCTCAGTTGGTTAGAGCGCCAGCCTGTCACGCTGGAGGTCGACGGTTCGAGCCCGTTTTGGGTCGCCATTTCTTTTTTAGGCTTCGTTTCTAC
>JAFTRD010000085.1 GCA_017462425.1 Clostridia bacterium
GAAAAGTCCGAGTACAAATTCCGGCGCGGTGAGGAACAACAGCGTTCCCAGTAGCATAATACAAGCCGCTATGACGATTGCCAGCCAATAGGTATTGAGAAATCTCTTTTTATCCCCACGACCGAAATTGTAGCTCATAATAGGCATCGCGCCTTGGTTTAAGCCGAATACGGGCATAAATACGAAGGATTGCACCTTGAAATATAAGCCGAGAACGGTTTTCGCCGTATTATCGACCAAAATGGAATACATCAAAATCGTGGTAACGGAAGCTAAACCGTTTAATACGGCAGTAGGAATATCGACGATGAGAATTCTTTTTACGTTTCGTAGTTTCAGCTTAAAATTTTTCAAATTTAAGGAAACATCCTGTTTCCTGAAGATAAAGACCAAAATAACGAAAAGCATCGCGCACGCTTGTCCGATAACCGTAGCAACCGCTGCGCCTTTAATCCCTAGTTCAGGGAAAAAGAAGTATCCGTTGATGAAAAACGGATCTAAAATAATATTGGTAATAGCGCCGATAAGCTGAGATACCATGGGCACTATCATATTTCCCGTCGCCTGTAAAATTTTATTTAGGACGATTTCTATAAACATAAAACCCGAAACGGCAACGACGATTTGCAGGTATTGCGTAGTCAACGTAGCCACCCTCGGATCGCCCTCGGAAAACGCCGTTGCGTATACGCCGCTTAAAAAGACACCGATGAATATAAATACGGCGTAAACGATTATCGACATAATCAACCCGGTCTGAGCGCATAGTGAAGCCCGCTCACCTTTTCCCTCTCCAAGACACTTGGATACGATGGCGTTCGTACCAACGCCGATACCGAGCGCAAAGGCAGTGGGCAGCATTTGAAAAGGCATGGCGATATTAATTGCCGTTAACGTAGCGCCGCTGTCGTACTGTCCGATAAAAATACTGTCTACGATGTTATAAAGCGCCTGCACCAGCATAGACAGCATGGCAGGGACAGACATAGTAATAAGTAACTTTCCGATGGGCATAGAACCCATTTTTTTCGATTTTAAATTCTCTTTCATACGTACCTTGTCCTATAATTTAACCTTATGTAAATTTATAAAAACTCATTTCCCCTATTACCTCTGCTTATTATAGCACAACCGTTTACACTTGACAACTTTTTAATAAAAAAAACGCCGAAAATATTTTTCAGCGTCTTTATATGAATCAATTTGTTTTTTATCTGAAGAACTCGTCGTTCTCCGAGCGGTCATTTTCGTTTGTATCCGTATTCGGATTCCGCTGAGAGGAGAACTCTTCAAACGGATCGGCAGCGCCGGGATTACCGGAACTATTGGGATTGCTGTAATTACCGTTATTCTGATAGGGATTATTATAGGGCTGTCTGTCGTAGGGATTACCGTTATAATACTGTTGCCGGTTTCTGTAATACGCTTCTCTTTGCGCACGCATATACCGTTCATAGTCAAAGGGAGCATTCTTACGTATCGCAAAAATAAACGCACCCTTGGCGGGAAGAAATACCGAGAAAAAGGTAAACATCCATGCGTGGCGTATAGCATATTTACGGAAGAACGAGAATAAAACCATTACCATAAATACGATATAAATAATATAAAGAACGAGCGAAACGTAGTCCATAACGGCGTTCAGGTTATACGCCCAAGTCAAATTTTCGGGATAACCCACGTAGTCGTATGTGAAAGCATCGTAGAAGTGGATATACGGATCGAGCAAAATGTCCGTAATCAACAAGACCGCATAAGATGCGCTGCACGCTACCTCCGAAAGAGCGTAATAGATACCGGCATGCTTGGTTTTTTTACCGAAGAAAGAGCACTCCCCTGCGAGTCTGCCTATGGCGTAGCTGTTGACGAAGGGCAGAAAAGCAATCCAGGAATGACGAAGTCCTGCCCGGCGGGAGAGCGTATACAACCCGATGCCCTGTAAAATATGCAGCACCAGATATATCCCCCCGGCAAGCAAAAATAAAAAAAGATAGTCTATTTCAATGCCGTATAAAAAGTTTATAATTTCAAAAAAATCCATTGAGTAAAGGTCCTCTCAATCAAACTATAATTTTTGATTCTATTTATTTTATCTTATCTTTCGCATAAGCACGTGAGGCTATTACGAAAATTAAGTGAAAATTTAAATTAATTGCCCTCGCTATATTCCACAGACATAAGACAAAGACCTTTTGCCGGCATGGTTCTGCCAACGCTGTTTCTGTCCCCTGCAGCAAGCGCTTTTTTTAAATGCTCAAGACTTTTACGCCCAAACCCGATATCCAAAAGCGTGCCGACGACGGTGCGAACCATATTATATAAAAATCCGTTGCCGGTCACGTAAATACGCAGCTCCTCACCCGTAAAAGTCCGTTCCTGCCGTATTTTTATACTATAAACGGTACGAACGGTGGTTTTAGCCGAAGAATTAGCGGCGCAAAACGCCTTAAAATCATGCTCGCCCTCCAAAAGACGGGCGGCGGCTTGCATTTTTTCAAAGTCAGGCGTACCGCTTACCCGAACGCAAAAACGTTCTTTTAAAGGATTTTCCCGAGGAGAAAAATAAAGCGAATAGCCGTACGTCTTTTTTTTAGCGCTACGGCAGGCGTCAAACCCCTCCGCTGCTAACCCGCTTTTCTGTATGCGAATATCGGGCGGTAATTTAGCATTGAAGCAATCGGCTATTTTTTCAGGCGGAATCGTGGTATCTGTCGTAAAAGAACAGACCTGTCCCATGGCGTGTACCCCTGCGTCCGTTCTGCCGCTTGCGGTAATTTTTGTGGGAGAGCCGAAAACGGCTTTCGCCACCCCTTCCAAGGTTTCCTGTACGGTGCGCAAGGAGCTTTTTCCCTGCGCCTGCCAACCATTGAATGCCGTTCCGTCGTAAGAGAGAACCAGAAAATAGTTGTTCATTTTTTCTTCCTCCCTATATTTTACAGAACGGGCGACGTGTGTATATTCAAAAGCACGACGCCCGTGATGAGCGCAGCGCAGACGAGAGCCGCAATCAGATCACGCCAGCTGAAGGTGAGTTTTTTATATTTGGTACGGATTTTACTGCCCGAATAGCACCTTGCGTCCATAGCGTCGCCAAGCTCTTCCGCACGGCGGAACGCACCGATTAAAAGCGGAATTAAAATGGGGATAATCGCCTTGATTCTCTTGAATAAATTACCGTGTTCGAAGTCGGCGCCACGAGCCTTTTGCGCATTCATAATTCTGTCCGTTTCGTCCATGAGCGAAGGAATAAACCGCAGAGCAATGGACATAATGAGCGCCAGCTCGTGCACGGGGAAACGAATCCATTTTAAGGGCGTGAGCAGACTTTCTATGCCGTCCGTCAGGTTGACCGGTGTGGTTGTAAGCGTTAAAATTGCCGAGGCGAGTACCAGCATAAACAGACGGAGCATGAGAAAAATCATGTACCTTACGCCTTCGTAGGTGATATTGATAATCCCCCAACGAAGGGCTACGCCGCCGATTTCAATTGTGGTTTCACCGGCAAAGAAGAATAAATTTAAAACCGCCGTGAAGATAAGCAGGAATAAAATGCCCTTAATGGAGCGCAATACGCTGGTGAAGGGTACTCGGGAAAAAATAACGGTTAAAACGAGCACTGCGGCGCACGCTGCCAAGCCGTAAAAGTTGGAAGAGAGAAAGACGGCAACGATATAACCGATTAAAAAAAGTATTTTCAGCCGTGGGTCGCAATTATGCACGAAGGATTTTACGGGATAATACTGCCCGAACGTAACGTCTTTTAACATTATACGCCCTCCCTTTGCAGATATTGCGTCACTTTTTGGATAAAGTCGTCTCGGGTAAAGTCGCAGTCTATTTTTATGCCTTTTTTCTCCAATAACCGCACGAGCCTTGCCGTAACGGGCAAATCCAAGCCCAGCGCCTTGAGTTCGGTATGCTTTTTAAACAGCTCCCGAGGGGGCAGAACAAACTTTACCTCCCCTTCGGAGAATACCGCAACGCCGGTGCAATTTTCCGCCACCTCATCCATATCGTGCGAAACGAAAATAACCGTCCTACACCATGAACGGTGTATTCGGTGCAAAAGCGACATCAGTTCTTTTTTGCCCAAGGGATCGAGCCCTGCGGCAGGCTCGTCCAGCACCAAAACCTCGGGTCGGGTAACGATAACGCCTGCAATCGCCACACGGCGTTTTTGACCGCCCGAAAGGTCGAACGGGGATTTATCCTTGACTTCGGCATAATTCAACCCTACCATTTCCAGCGCTTCCCGCACCGCCGTTTCCACCGCTTCGGCTTTAAGAGGTTCTTTGGAAAAGTTTTTTAACCCGAACGCCACGTCCTCGAAAACCGTTTCCGCAAAGAGCTGGTATTCGGGATACTGAAATACCATACCAACCTTAGAACGAAGTCCAAGAAAGTCCGTTTTTTTATCGGTAAGATCGTATTCACCGACCTTTAAAACGGGGGTAGGCGGAAGAATTTCACCCTTTTTAGGCTTTTTTGGCTTATATTTTTTCTGCGCCGAGGGCAACAAAAGAAGTCCGTTTAAGTGCTGGATAAAGGTGGACTTGCCACTGCCCGTATGACCGATAATACCGAAAAACTCGCCTTCCTCAATGGTGAGATTGACGTCTTTGAGCGCTTGAACGGCGAATTTTGATTTTGAGTTGTAGGTATAACTTACGTGTTCTGCCGTGATGCGCAACGCTCTATCTCCTTTGCCAGTTCTTCTTCTTTCAAACAGTCTTTCACCGCTATTCCCTGCGTCTGTAATCGTTTGCATATATATCCGACTGCGGGCAGGGTAAGATTGTACTTCTCCAGCTCGTCGTACCGCTCGAAAATTTCTTCGGGCGTACCTTGCATGACGATTTCGCCCTTATTCATGACGATTGCCCTATCGGCAAGAAGCGCCTCCTCCATGAAGTGCGTAATCAGAAGAACGGTCATTTTTTCTTCTCGGTTCAGCTTCAAAATAACGTCCATTACCTCTCGTCTGCCACGGGGGTCGAGCATTGCCGTGGATTCGTCCAGAATAATAATTCTTGGCTTAATTGCCAGCACTCCGGCAACGGCGATACGCTGTTTTTGTCCGCCCGAAAGTCGGGTGGGCGTAGCATGGCGGTATTGCTCCATTCCGACGGCAGAGAGCGCAAAGTTGATGCGTTCCCCTATTTCCGCCCTCTCGACGCCTATGTTTTCGGGCCCGAACGCAACGTCGTCCTCCACAATGGACGCCACCATTTGATTGTCGGGGTTCTGGAATACGACGCCGACGTTTTTACGGATTTCAAAGGCGTTTTTGGGTTCGAGCGCATCCATGCCAAAGACAGTAATTTGACCTTCTTTGGGGCGCAACAAGCCGTTGCAAAGACGGGCAAGCGTGGATTTACCGCTGCCGTTATGACCGAGAACGGCAACAAACTCGCCCTCCTTTAAAGAAAAGTTTATATTTTTTAAATTGAAAGCGCTTTCTCCGCCGTAGGAAAAGTTTACGTTGTGAAACTCTATTGCCCGCATGGAATACCTCAATTTTTTATATTCTGCTATATTATAGCAATTATTGCAAAGAAAAACAAATGAATAACGTGAAAATAAGAAAAAATAAGACTACTAATATATAAAAATATAATATATTTCTTAAATTTTTTCAAACATTGTATTGACTTAATACGAAAAAAAAAGTATAATATATCCGTGGGCTTTGACAAAATGTTTATACGGTTTATACGATTTGTTTGCCCCTTTATTTCTGTTGAATGAATTATTAATTTTTTTTGGAGGTTTGAGATGAAAAAAATGACAATCGACGGCAATACCGCTGCGTCCCACGTTGCGTATGCCTTTTCGGAAGTCGCAGCTATCTACCCCATCACACCGTCCTCGCCTATGGCAGAGTCTGCGGATGAATGGGCAACCGCCGGCAGAACCAATATGTGGGGACAACCCCTGCAGGTTTCGGAATTGCAGGCTGAAAGCGGTGCAGCAGGCGCCGTACACGGTTCGCTTTGCGCAGGCGCTTTGACGACTACGTATACCGCTTCGCAGGGTCTTTTATTGATGATTCCGAATATGTATAAGATTGCAGGCGAATTGATGCCTATGGTTATGCACGTTTCCGCACGTGCCATTGCCGCCGCTTCTTTGAATATTTTCGGTGATCATTCCGACGTTATGGCTTGTCGCCAGACGGGTTTTGCAATGATGGCTTCCGGTTCCGTACAGGAAGTTATGGATTTATCCCTCGTTTCGCACTTGGCTACCTTGAAATGCAAAGTGCCTTTCCTGCACTTCTTCGACGGTTTCAGAACTTCGCACGAATATTCTAAAATCGACGCTTTCGACGAAGCAAACGACTATGCAGAAATTAAGGCTATTTTTGATAAGCTGGGTATGCAGAAGTACGTTGACGATTTCAAGGCTCGTGCTCTCAACCCCGAACATCCTATCCAGAAGGGTACTGCGCAGAACAGCGACACCTACTTCCAGACCAGAGACGCTTTCAATAAATATTACGACGAAACCGTGTCTGCCGTAGAAGAAATGATGGCAGCCGTTTCCGAATATACCGGCAGACAGTATCACCTCTTCGACTACGTAGGCGCTCCCGATGCAGAAGAAGTAATCGTATTGATGGGCTCCGGCGCTGAAACCGTGGAAGAAACGGTAAACAAACTTACCTCCGAAGTTAAGAAGGTGGGCGCAATTAAAGTAAGACTGTACCGTCCTTTCGTTAACGATGCGTTTATTAAAGCGATTCCTGCTACCTGTAAAAAGATTGCAGTTTTGGATAGAACCAAAGAACCCGGTTCCCTCGGCGAACCTTTGTACCTCGACGTATGCACTGCGCTTTTGGAAAAGGGCGTAAGCGGTATTCAGGTTGTTGGCGGACGTTACGCTTTGGGCTCGAAAGAATTTACGCCTACCATGATTAAGGCTGTATATAAAAATCTCGAAGCTGCACAGCCTAAAAACCACTTTACCATCGGTATTTACGACGA
>JAFTRD010000007.1 GCA_017462425.1 Clostridia bacterium
CCCCACACGTCCGCCGTGGACTGTTTAATCTGGGCAAGTAAGGGGTTGACCGACGTGTTGAGCATGTCGGAAACTGCTCCTAAATAAAAAGATTTCAATGCGTTATCCGCTGTTTCCATAGTTACCATAATACTTTAAACTCCTGTTATCAATAGATTTTTTTAATGTGTGTTTTTAAAATAACCGAGCGCCATTGCACCGGCTTCGGCGAAGCTTTTCGCCTTGATTGCCGGACTTACCACGCTCACTCCGTTGCCCATTAAGGGAACAGCGCTTTTTTTCAATTCGTCGAGGTAATCGTGAATAATTTTCTCCTTTACCACGGCGGAGGCGTTTGCCCGTAAGTAGAGCTCCTGCTCTGCCTCGGGCGCTTTTTCAGGCTCAGACGTGGGCGCAGAGGCGTTCTTCTTTGGCATGGGTACCGGTTCCTCTGCCAAAGAAGGGGTATTCTGCGCTTGGTCCTTTTCCAATTCTTTAAGACGCTGAGAGCGACGGGTGAATTCCGCCTGTAAAGAATTGTACGCCCGTAAAAGGGCATCTACGCTTTTGAATTTACCCAAATCCGCCGTAACAGCCGAACCGTCCTTCTCCTGCGCCGCTGCGCCTTGTTCCGTGGGGGGAGTTTGGGATAATTGCTCTGCGTTTTCAATGTTATCCTTTCTTTCTTCCTGCATAATTTTATATTTCTCCTTTACTTTCTTTTATTTGTTGCATATGCTGCCGTACGTGCGCCTCTATGCGCTCTTTTTCGGGCATGCCCCCCTTGGATGAAAACTCCTCAGAGAGTAAAAAGCGTACGTGCTCGGTGTAGTGCAGGCGATGCTCGTCATACGCCTCCACTTCTACGTCTTCCCCGTTCATCATGCGTAAATTTTCCTTTTCCGCTTTGGAAATATGTAAGGCGGAAATATCCCTTGCGCCCGAAAGATTGCCGTAGCCCAGCGTTTCCAATACCTTGTTTTTGGTATATTCGGACAGTTTACCGTCCTCGTCGTTCAAGAGTCCGAGGGACAACAGCTCCAAAACGGCGGCACGTTTGCGTTCGGGGGTCTGTACGGTATCCGTATCAAACACGATATCGTCCGAAGAAATATCGGCGGCGTTGAAATAAAAAATTTCCGTACTCTTCCCCTCGCCGCTCATAGCAACCATACGGCTTGTGGTGGCAAATTGCTTATACAGTTTTAAAATTTGCCGACCGATTTCCTCTGCCGCGCGGCAGATACTGTGCGCGCTGACCGCCATGCGCTCGTCCTCCTGATTGAGCAAAAGTTGCAATCCCGTGGCGCTGGTGACGTTGGTGGGGTTGGTGGAATTTCTGGTAATTTCACTGGTGCCGGAAATTAACACGAATTCGTTGGCGATGGTTTCCTCTTCCCGTTCAAACTCCGAAGGGATCTGTCCGCAGTCGAACATGGCGGGGGGCTGACTACCCTGGCGGTAGATGAGAATTTTACCCGGGCACAGCCCTTCCTCCGCCAAATCGTCGGTATCCACAGAGCCGTCCTCCACCGTTACCACGCCCATGGACAAACGGTTTAAAAACTCGTGCTTGCGGTTTCGGACGGCGTTATACGCTCGTTGCAGCGGAATGAGTCTATCCACCACGCTTGCGCCGAAGAATGCGCCGGGCAAGGGCAGGGATACCTGACGCACGAAGGGTAAAATTCTTCCGCCTTTATCGCCGTTGCGATAGGGTAGCTCTCCCTCGTATAAGAGTTTTCCCCCCGCCACGATTTCCAGTTTCCCGTTGGGACGGGCTGCGTCAGGCATGGTGTAGCGCTCTATCACCGTTTCGTACCCCTCTTTGGTATAAGATGCGCCCTTGCCCTCGACGCAGGTGAAATGCCCTGCGGCGGAATAGGGCGAAAGAGCAAATTCGCTGATGTTTCTACCGGCAAGTCTTACGCCGAAGCTTTCAAAAATTTCACTTACGGGCAGCGCTTTTGCGTGAATGATAGAGCGCACGTCCTCCATTCTCTCCGCCGTGAGCGTATCGGGGAAAATTTCAAAGGGCGAAATGGGAACGACGCTGACGTCGCCTTCACGTATTTTCCCCCGCTCGTCCTCGGAGACCACCTCGCCTGCGTTGCCGTCCCAAAGCACCTTGTAAAACGCCGTACCGCACACCTCTGACCAGAGCGTAGCGCGGGAAATAACCCCGTCCAGTCCGATGCGTTCGCTGACCGCGCGCAGAATATGCGAGGCGAGGCGGGCGCATTTTACGTCGGCATCCTCGTCCGAAAAGGCACGTACCTCCAGGGCAGGACGGCTTTTTTCGAGCTTTGCGCAACGGGTTTCCACGGTGGGCGCAATGTGGTTGAAGGTGCGGCGGGATTGCCAGTAAAAGCGCTTATCCTCCTCGGCAATCTCTCCGTTGGGCGCCACGTCGCAGTACTGGTTACCGCTGAAAAAGTTCATATTCAGCTCCCAGCCCCGTTCGAGCTCTCTGCGTGCCGCACGTCGGTTTTCAAAGTCCGCCTCCACCTCGGCAACGAGCGCCTGAATACGGCGTTCCTCGGCGCGCTTTTCCAAATTATTTTGCATCTGATTCATTTTCCTTCTCCTTTAATATTTTTAATAGTCTTTGTTTTTCCTTCTCCAGCTGTTCGTCGCTCATCTTTGCAACGTTCATGGTTTCCCCGTCCAAAAGCATCTTCACCGCTTTTAAATCGGGCGGAACGTCCTTGCATATTTCCCTGCGTTTGACGAGCTTGATCTCTCCGTCCTCCACACTGTATTCTTCGGTCACTTCTTCCAGCGAAAAACCGAAAGCAACCTTTTTCAGCGCATCGGTAATTTGTTTTTCATCGTTTTTATTCCGTTCCATGCCGTCCCCTCCTGCGTAAATTTCTGATGCGCCGCTGTTTATCCCGTTGAATTTCGCTTATTGGAGGGGTATCCCTTGCGTTATGCGGTCGGGACATGAGGTAATAGCGCATTTCGTCCAAGGAATGGTCGTCACGCTTTTTGGGCACGTCGCCGCTACCCCAGAAATACCCTTTCAGCTCCCGTATGAGATTGACGCAACCCTTGAAGATATAGAGGTTGGGCAATCCGTTCTTCTGATTTAAATAACTTTTGACC
>JAFTRD010000008.1 GCA_017462425.1 Clostridia bacterium
CTTCCGTTCGGCTGCGGAAAGCGGTTACGGCGTAATTTCGCCCGTCGGGGAAGAGGTGCGGCTGGCGGAGCCCAAACTCATTCGTCAAGGGCAGAACTTCGGTATTCACCTCACGGCAACGGCGCCCAGTTATCATATCATGAAGATAGACGTAACCTCGGCGGTCAATCCCATCGTCGGTACCAAGGCGCAGGGCGAGGAGTTCGTCAGGGGGCTTCTTTCCGACTATCAGACGGACGAGGAAAAGCTTTGGAAAACCGAGCTTTTCGGTAAATCACTGCGTGAGCTGGTGGACGACGGTTTGGAGAAAAAGAGCGGGGGTATGTCCGAGGTTTTACAGAAAAAGATGCGCCGCACCCTTTCAAGAATCGTCAACGACGGAAAGGGCGGAATTCTCTGTATTCTGTTATAAAACCAAAGGAATAAAAATCCGTGCATAAGGGCATACTGTTTTTAAATTTCTGAAAGGAGAAATAAGCTATGCCGAAAAAGAAAAAGAGCAAAATACCCACCATTACCGAGGAAGAATACGAAAAATATATTCTCTTTTTAAAAGAAACCGAAGCATCGCAAGAACAAAATAAAAACGGGCAATCCACGCTGCCCACGAAATAAAAGAAAAAGGGGGACTATCCAAAAAGATAGTCCCCCGCTTGGTTTATTGAGTTCAAAATTACAGCGCTCTTACACGGATAACGTCGTCCAAAGCCGCAAGTTTATTCAAAAGCGCTTCGGAGGGCTGGCTGTCGAGCTCTAAGATGAGGTAAGCATACTCGCCCTTGGAGGTATCCTGCATATTGGCAATATTGATACCCTCACCGGATACGGCGGAAGTAATTTTAGATAAAATTTCCTTCACGTTCTTATGCATAACGGTTACTCTTGCCACGCTGTTTCTGGGCATAGAGCAAGCGGGATAGTTTACGCTGTTGGTAATATTACCGTTTTCAATGTAATCCACCAATTCGTTTGCCGCCATAAACGCACAGTTGTCCTCCGCTTCGGGAGTGCTTGCGCCGAGGTGGGGGAAGATAACGATGTTCTCGTTTCCCAGCATTTCGGGCGCACCGAAGTCGGTCAGATAACGGCTTACCTTTCCGCTTTCCACGGCGGCAAGCATATCCTGGGTATTCACCAAATCGCCACGGGCGTCGTTTACGATTACCACGCCGTCCTTGCACGTAGCTAAGGTGTCCTTATTGATGAGGTTCTTGGTCTGAGGGGTTGCGGGTACGTGCAGGGTAATAAAGTCGCAGTTTTTAAAGATTTCCGCAGTATCGTATACGTGTTTTACGTCACGGTCCAATCTCCAAGCGGCGTTTACCGAAATGAAGGGGTCGTAGCCCATTACGTTCATACCCAAAGCAAGCGCAGAGTTTGCTACGGCTGCGCCGATTGCGCCCAAGCCGATAACGCCCAAGGTCTTGCCCATAAGCTCCTGACCTACGAATTTACCCTTGCCCTTTTCTACCACTTTGGAGAAGTTGTCGCCTTCTCCGCCGAGGGTTTGCGCCCAAGCGGCAGCGGCGGTAATTTTTCTTCCGCCGAGTAAAAGCTGGCAGAGCACCAATTCCTTAACGGCGTTTGCGTTTGCGCCGGGGGTATTGAATACGACGATGCCCTTTTCTGCGCATACGTCGCAGGGGATATTGTTCACGCCTGCGCCGGCACGGGCAATGGCGAGAAGCGCAGGGTTTGCGTCAAAGTCGTACTCCTTCATCTGCGCGCTTCTTACCATGATGC